>JACOMV010000001.1 GCA_014324065.1 Hormoscilla sp. SP12CHS1
GATGGGAACAAATACGTTTAAGAACTGGTTTACTAAATGCTGTTATTGTACTAATTAAATAGCGAACAAGCTGTAAAAGGAGCAGTAAATATAATTGAACAGTGTGAAGTGGGCTATATTATTTGCGAGATTAACAGATTTGGATTGCGAGAAATGGGCACGAATGAAACAGAACTGAGAGAATTCATGAATTCATTAGGATATGAAACTTATTTAATCACCCGAGACAAGAGTAGGCAGTTAGTTAAATTACCTGTTGGAATCTATTACAAAACATCTTCTGTTTTTGAAGTTTTTAACGTTCTATTTAGCAAGCATAATTTAATATTATAGCAGTTGTAGACTTGGTGAAGTCCAGATTTTGAGAGTGTTAACCGAAAAGAAAACAAGGATTACAGCGTTTTTCAGGTTGATAAGCTGTCGCGCATCGCTCACTGCATATTTGGGCTAGCGCTACCGGGCACTGCGTATAAGGGTAAAATCGTGGCAACTTTTTACCCATAATAATTTCAGAGCTGATGACCATTGAAAAAAAACAAATATGTATCGCGAAAATGATTGGCGACCGGACGGGTATGTAACCCGACCGAAGGAGTTTTGGTCCCTCGATCCAACAGTGGCCTATCTCAATCATGGGGCTTTTGGGGCCTGTCCGCTACCGGTACTAGAAAGGCAGCAATATTGGCGATCGCAGTTAGAACGCAATCCACTGGGCTTTTTTGTCCGGGAGTTGGAACCACTGTGGGATGATGCTCGCCGTCAGTTAGCGGCCTTTGTCGGAGCACCGTCGGACGAGTTAGCGTTTGTTCCGAATGCGACGACTGGTGTAAATGCAGTGCTGCGATCGCTGAGTTTCAAGACCGGTGATGAGTTGCTGACTACAAACCAAGAGTACAACGCTTGTCGGAATGCGCTTAATTTTGTCGCCGAACGTGCCGGTGCGCGGGTGGTGGTAGCACCAGTACCCTTCCCCATAGAGTCGCCGTCCCAAGCTATCGAGATAGTCATGCAGCATGTCTCCTCTCGCACACGTCTAGCATTATTGGATCATATAACTAGCAAGACTGCTCTCATATTCCCGATCGCACAGCTCGTGAGCCAGTTGGCAGCGAAAAATGTTGATACCCTGGTAGATGGGGCCCATGCACCAGGACAGATACCACTGAATCTCCAAGAAATTGGCGCCGCTTACTACACTGCGAACTGTCATAAGTGGTTATCCGCGCCCAAGGGGGCAGCATTCTTATACGTGCGCCGTGACAAGCAAGCAGAAATTCGTCCCCTGACAATCTCTCACGGGGCTAATTCGTCCAGGAAGGACCGATCGCGCTTCCATCTCGAATTTGACTGGACTGGTACAGGGGATCCCACGGCCTATCTGTGCGTTCCAGAAGCGATCGCTTTCTTGGGTCAGTTGTTACCAGGTGGCTGGGCAGAACTGATGGAGCACAATCACGCTAAAGTACTAGAAGGGCGGCGGCTGCTTTGCGAAACTCTTGATATCCCAGTGCCTAGCCCCGATGAGATGATTGGCTCGATGGCGTCACTGCCTCTACCTAATGGTTGTACTGATAAACTGTACGAGATTTTATGTGACGAGTTTAGGATTGAAGTGCCCATCGATTATTCGTCAACGCCTCCCCTGATGCGGATCTCTGCTGCACCTTACAATACTGTCGCAGATTACGAACGGTTGGCCGCAGCGCTGAAAATTTTGCGCGATCGGGGATATTTGGGTGGGTGAGCGGTCTGGTAAGATATCCCATAAGCTTTACTCTCTTAAAATTATGGTTAATAAGATCCTGGTTGCCTTAGATAGCTCCGACTTCGCTCGTCATGTATTCGATCGGGCCCTCTTCCTGGCCAAAGCTAGCAATGGTAAAATGATGCTCCTGCACATACTATCTCCAGAAGCTGAAGATAGTCCAGTTAGTCCTGAGATTATCAGTATGGATGTGAATTCCCTAGCGACTGCTGAGCTGATCCGGAGCTATCACCAGCAGTGGGAGGCGTTTGAACAGAAATGCTTAGACCTACTCAGATCCCTTACAGAAGAAGCTACTGCTGCTGGAGTTCCCACTGAGTTTACTCAAACTCCTGGCAGTCCGGGGCGATCGATCTGCAATTTTGCCAAGAGTTGGGAAGCTGACATACTGGTTATGGGACGCCGGGGACGATCGGGTTTGAGCGAACTCATCACACTCGGTATTGTCGTAATTATGTCATCCATCATGTTAAGTGTTCTGTTTTTCTGGTCCAAAGTTGAATAATGATAATGGTTCACATTATGATTCATTTGCTATTTATCATACAAGCATTTAGCTTGAGCTGAATGCTGAATGCTTGTCCCGTTTACTTTGATTCCAAATCTCTCACAATCGATTGAAAGCATTTAAAGTAATTTTATAATTCTGTCAATAACGACTATTCTTCTATCCCTTGTTTACTTGCCATTTATTCCATTTTACTCGCTGTTAAGTGTATATATTTCACCCCAATATTCCCGCGAGAACCTTTTAATTTATGAGCTTCTTTCTTGATTTATTCAAAAGCATGAGATGCGATCGCCTCTCGGAGGCCCTCTAAATAAGTATTAGCCGTTTGACTAAACAACTGCAACAGTTCTAATTCAAATTCCGGATCGTTATCTGAAAGTCGATGCAATAATTCCCAATCCATTTCCAGTGCTTCTGTGTCGGGAACTGCAAGATCGCAGATAATGGGACCATCTGCCGATCGCGTAGCGTGCGCGCAGCGCATGCGGTTGGCGCGACTCCAACGTTCTAGCATAGCTGCTAACATTGCCTTTGATACTGGCTTACTCAGATAGTCATCCATCCCGGCATTGAGACATTTTTCTACGTCTTCTTTCATCGCATTTGCCGTCATCGCCACGATCGCGGGAGGCTGACTATACAGACGATGAATTTTTCTGGTGGTTTCATAACCGTCAAGGATAGACATTTGGCAGCCAATTTTGAGCGAGAATAGATCGGAGAACTAAATTATCAGGAGACCGTGATGTTCTTGTCCCGCACGCGCAAAACTATAGCACCGTTCCTGCTAGCCACATTGCTCCTAGTGACATCCTGTGTGGCAGATCCGCCCCAAGCCCCATCCAGAAGCACCCAGCAGCCGCCGACTGCTCAGTCGCGAACTTCAGCTGGACAGCCAGTGGCAGGGGGTCAACTCAACAAATTCTTCCCTGCTTCTACAGGTGGCTTCAGTCGCGTCTTTACCCAAGAGAAAAAAGGCTTTGCCCAGGCCAACTTGAAAAAAGACAGCAAAACAGTGGCCCTGTTGTCAATCTCTGATACAGCCAACAATCCCAGCGCTGTCAGTAAATTCAATAGCAGCAGCAAGAGAATTGCTGGCTATCCTGCCGCTACCGTGGGCTCGACCAAAACCTCGATCTTGGTGGCAGATCGCTTCCAGGTCTCGGTCCAGTCCCGGGACTCCTCCTTTACGGCGAGCGAGCGGGAAGACTGGTTGACAAAATTTAACCTCAGCGGTCTGGCCAGACTCCGCTAAACTCAAGCTACAGCCTGCAGATAACAAGCATCAGAGAAGGAGGAAATTGTGAGCAAATCGATTATCGAATTGGCCGATCGCCTGCCAGAGCAGAACATCACCACCATGTCCCTGCGAGCGCTAGATTATATCGTGCCAGGGGAGTGGAACAACATCATTGGCTTTAACAACATCATTGAAGACACAACTGGCGAGACAGATCCAGAGATCGTTCAGCAGATCAGGGAACGGGCGGTCTATCTGTACCATCATTCCGACGAGGGATACGAACGAGCCATGTGGCTGTACCAAACGGTAGATAATGCTGATACAGCCTTGGGTGCAGCAGCCTTAGCTAATAAAATAGGGCAGAAGATCGGCTTGCTGTCCTTCTTGACCAAAATCACCCCCAAAGCGGACAAAGCTCAAAGCATCGATTTGGCGATCAAATTAGTAGTGGAGATCGTTGCCTACTGCCAAATTAATGGTATTCCTGGGGACAGCATTGGCGATTTTATCAAGTCTCTAGTTGAGGAATACAGCGGTCCCTCCCTGATGCGGATGGCCGCCCTAGTTTGCTTCGACGGCATCCTTCCCCTCGGTCCCGATTTTATCAAGAAAGTAGGCGAAACTATCTCTGGGCTGAGCCTCTCGTCCCTAGAAGATAATCCCACTTTCAGCAGCATCAGCAATTTCATTCCTGGGGGCGATATCGGTGGCAAGTTGGGCTTTATTGGTGACAGCTTTGGCTCGGTAAGTGACTGGATGGGTAACTTTATAGCCGATCGGGGCATCACCCGACAAGGCGTCATGGACAGCCTGCAAAATTTCATTGACATTGCCGATGACAAGTTAGACTATGTCGGGGCTTTTCTGGATCTGACCACCAACTACATGGAACATACTGGCACTCAAACCCTGGCTCGCAGCTTGATCGATCGCGCTTTTGCAGAAATTTAGTTGTAGGTTGAGCCTCAGCTCGATCGATCGCGCTTTTGCAGAAATTTAATTTTAGGTTGGGTTTCGCTGGCGAGCAACCCAACCTACGGGGGGATCTTTCTTCTCTAATTGAAGATATTCTCAGATTGCTGAGATGGCACTCTTTCCTTGCCGCCAGTTTTGACTTTGGCTTTGGCCTTGGCAGCGCTGCGTTTTAATGCTTGCAGTCGCGCTTCGTATTTAGCCCGCTTCCGCTTTTTGGGGGTTTGTTCAATTAACACCTTTAAGGCGCTACCCAGACTCTTGTAGGCGTTGGGAAGAGTGTAACCAAAGCGAGTGGCGATCGCGATCGCCTTCTCATCTGCGGCGATGGAGTCATTTAATACCCGATCGCCATTATTTTTCTGATACAAGCGGTAGCCGGAAATGCCGCAAAGCCCCAGGGCCAAGATCAGCAGCAAGCCATCTTGTACCCAGAGTTCGCCCACCGCACCCCCTAACCCGATCGCCAGGGCGGCCATTTCCCAACCATCTTTAGGAATGGTGTCATTTTGTATTCGTCCCACTTCGTGCCAAAATAGCAGATTCCGCTGGTCGATCGCCAGCTGGTCCCATTTTGCCAGGTCAACTTGGATTTCCACTTCATCATTGCCAATTTCCTCAGAGCGGATCAATGGTGGACCCACCTCAGTGCTTCCTTCCACCATCACCCAACTCTGCAATTCCGGCGGCAGTAAGCCTTTCAAGCGCCGCCGTTCATTCATTTCTGCTCTAGCAGAGGAGGTTGCATAGGAGGAGCTCATATCGGACCTCAGAAAATTCAACTACATTAATCAGCTTCTATTTTGGAGTATATCTCAATAGTGCTGTCGGTGGTAGTCTGGCGCACAAGTTCCCAAAGATCCCGTACCAGGTCACCCGCAGACTGAGATCTTGCACCATTGGAGATTGGCTTCATGGCCCGCCGTGGGTTCAAACCCACGGCTAATAGCTAAAGTCGGTTGAAAACCGACTGAAAACCTTATAGATAAAGTGTTTTGCCCTGGTTCCCTGGCTCCGCCTGGGAACGAGTTATGGAGGCTCCGCCTCTAGTTGCAAATGGTGCAAGATCTCAGTTTTAACCGACTAATAATTCGTAGGGTGGGCATCGCCCACCACCGCCCACCAAAGTGCGATCGGACGTACATCTCTACCCTTTTGTGCCGATCGCACCCCATCGGGTGTGGTCAAAAGTAGTTGATCGGGAAGAAACCCGGTTGATTCTCGAAACCTGGTTTCTGGCTCACGCGCCTGCCCCTGAAACCAACTGGTTTTGACCACACCCCACCCCATCCGATATACTTTACCATAGGGGCGATCGCCTAAACCACTTCCGCCATCAAAAACCGTCCTTCAACTCTTTCATATTCATCTTCTAGCAACCACATTTTAACCTCTTGATAGCTAGAACTTGTGAATACAATCTTATAGCCTTCAGTCGGGTAAAAAATGCAAAAATTACTCTCATCATCTCCCAATAACATTAACACATAGGGAGGAACAGAAGTTGGATCTACCCAGAGATCCGTAAAGTTCCAGTTATTCGCTAGGTCTGGTGCGGGGGATAACATGATATTTGTCTCCATTTATTTTTATTTCACCATAATGTAGAGTAATTAGACTGCCATCATCACCACTAATTCTGTAACCAATTGGTTTGGCAAAGTAAAGTCCATAGCGTTCATGATTCCGGACAACCCCTGTAAACTTTCCTTGTTCGATGATAGCTTGAGCGACTCTCATCATTGTATCTCGATCGTTGAAAACATGAGCTGCTTCTTTTCGTCGCAACAACTTTTGCATCTGTGGAGTATCTGGAAGATGCTTGGCGACATGCTGGTGTCTAGAGTCAGTTCCTGGTCAATTCCACTCATTCAAGGTTACAGTTCTCCATAGCCTGCCTGCGCAGGCTTTGTTTGTGTAGCGGCTTCATTAATGAAGCCGCTATGCCCACTTGATGCTATTAAACTCCACTGGTGCCGATCGCCCGCCTCCCCATTTGGGGCGGGTTAATACCGACTATACCTTTATCCTATATGACTTTACCCTCCCCGTCAAGAAAAATTTTTGACTCTCTCATCCCCCCTCTTGTCGGAGGTAATGATGGCGGTTACCGGCGGGGTTTGCATCTGGGTGCGATCGGGTGTACTTACAGCTTCGTCTCTGGTGCCGATCGCCCTTGGGGCCAGTTGCTGTACTGTAACCAGCTATCTGGGCGATCGCACCCGTGAGTTTTCCCTACTTTCCTGAATAAGTTATGTATCCCCAGAGCAAACAAGCATATTGTAACCTTGCCAAGGTCTGATTTAAGAAATTATTTTTCTTGGCGCTAAACATTTTCGGCATTAAATCAATAGCATAAAGATTGCTAATCATCTTGTTACTCTGGCCATAGCGGATAAATCTTTGGCAAAATCTCAGTATGCCATCCTCAAAGTTATGATAAGTTACTGAATTTAACGCATAACATAACTCACCGATTTCTAACAATCTCCAACCTCAATCTATATCTTCTCCGGCGGCCATCTTAATCCTCTCGTTGAAGCCTCCTATTTTTGACAGGGCTTTTTTCCAAACCAAGGCATTGGCAGTAATCAAATATTCAGGTCTAATTATCCCCTCCTCTGCAATTACTGTAAAGGGCATAATAATTTCTTGACTTTCATAATATCTTGACAAAATATATTCCCCCCAGGCTTTAACATTGCCTGCATAGCCGATGGAGCCATTCATAGCCTGAAGATAGCCTTGAATAAATGATTCAGAAGGAATGCAGTCACTATCTTTAAATAAAATCCAATCACCTTTGGCATGTTTAATTCCTACATTCCTGGCAGCAGCGGGACCTGTTTTTGAGCATTTCAGCAAGCGGATAGGAAATGGTTTTACTTGGTATTGCTGAGGGATGGTAATCTCTGGCTGGGAATTATTGTCAACGATGATAATCTCTTGGGGATAGAGGAGGGAATTGTGTGTCTGAAAAAACTCCTCCAAGAATAAATCTATTCCTTTCTGATTATTTCTGACTGGGATAACTATCGAAATATCAGATGCTTGGATTTGTCCCGATGCTATTAAATTGGCTTTCTTTTGGGGCTTAAAGCCTAACTTGGTGATTAAAGTCATTAGTCCTCCGTAAATCTATATTCACCCGATCGCACCCAACCAGATATACTTTCCCATCGGGGCGAACGCTGCGCGAAAAATCGGGCACGCCACTTCCGCCATAACAAGGGGTGTGGTCATGCATTTGTTGCATTAGGCGATCCCCCCCAGCTGGGGGGGATCGGAATCTTTACCCAACGGGGTTTTGACCACACCCGTTTTCTGGAGCCCGTGTGATATGCGGAAAATCGCTCTCTTCCTTATGCTGTCTGCATTTTGCAGTACCACATCCATTTTATAAACGCTATAGCAAGGGATATTTAACCGCTTTCGAGGGCATAAGGAATCAGAACAAAATCATAGCGATCGGGCGGAAAGTCACGAAAATTGCGAGTAACAAGGGTGAGTTGATAAATCTGGCAAAAGGCGGCTTGAATAGCATCGGGGATCCTCCACCCCTCTTGACGACGCAATAATGCGGCTAAGTCCGCTACTGCCACCGTCATTTCCAGGGTTGTAAACTGGTCTAGAAATTGGGCTGCAATCTCAGCATCAGGTGGTTCAAACCCTACTATAACTTCTGCTCTAGTAATTACGGAAATAGCACTTTACCCTTGGGACTGGAGCAGATACTTTGTAGCCGCAGGAATATTGTTAAAGTGGTCGATTAGGATAACCGAATCCAGCAATAATCTCACGCCCACTCCCCCCGAATTATTTGCTGGTATTCCAACCCATCGGACCCCTTCCAGATGCCCCTGGTTTGCTCTAAGAGAAGCTCAAAAGAGGGATATTCTGCTTTGTCTTCTTCTTGGCGCATTCGCTTAACGGCTTGACCGATTAAGGCGGCGATCGTCGTTTTATTTTCTTTGGCTTTCATTTCTAGCCAGCGCAGATCTGCGGGCTCTAGGATAATCTCGTTAGGGCTCATCTGCTTGCACTAATGTTAGTATAGTTCAATGATATAGCAATCTCTCAGAAATCGCCAACTGGCTCGCTGTACCATATGCTCAAACATCAAGTCTCTTTTTCTATTTTTCCATTTTCCCTCTTGACCTCCAGACCAATATCAGCCTCGCGATCGCGAACTAGCATTTCGTAATTTGCAACGTAAGGAGCGGAAAATAGGTGCTAGACTGGCGATTTATATTTAGAATAATGACAGCGACCCCTAAACCCCCTCTTGTTTCTGAGGAGGCGGCGAGGGGACTGAAACACACCTTATCACAGCAAAAGGATTTCCTCCAAATGAAGACTGTCATAAAACGTCGAACGGCGATGGTCATACTCGCGATCGTGCTCGCGTTGTTCACAACCTTTACGCTTGTTTTGGCTCAAGGCTTGCCCGGCGTCCAGGTTCTCTATGCCCTGAAGCCCAGCGGTCAACTGTCGTACTACAGCTATAGCGGCCTGCCGAATCCCAGCAACTTCCGCAACGACGGTCGGGAGAGGGCAATCTCGAACGGCTGGAACATGTACAGCAAGGTTTTCTCGGGAGGTCCGGGAGTTCTCTTTGCCCTGAAGCCCAGCGGCCAACTGTCGTACTACAGCTATAGCGGTTTGCCGGATCCCAATAACTTCCGCAACGGCGGTCAGGAGAGGGCAATCTCGAACGGCTGGAACATCTACCAGAATATCTTCGGTGGGTGGTCTCTATAAGCGCTACTTCCGGAGTTGTAGGTTGGGTTGAGGCCAGCAAACCCCAACCTGTGAGATTTAGCAGTATATCTCATTATAGCGAATTTCCCCCACTCACTTGTAGGGTACATCTCATTTTTGCGGCGGGGCTATTCACCGGTAACCCATAAACCCGGACTGGTAGCCCTCTAACCCGGTATGGTATTAGAGTCCCCAGAAACCCGGTTTCTTATACCATTTTTTTAACTACAAAAGTCGTAGGGTGGGCACTGTCAAGGACGATCTTGTCAGTTATCTGCTAATTATACCTTGCGGCGATCGCCTGTCCAGTCTTAAGTTTGCACCCGCTCGCACCCAACCCGATAATACCAAATGTCAAAAAGGTTGCTACACTGTGGGCGCGAAAGTTCTTTCACGCAAGCACTTCACCCGCAGGGGGTTTTAACCGACTAATAATTCCTTTGGCGAACTGGCGTACATTTTCGCCTCTGGTGCTGATCGCACCCAACCCGATATATTTTCCCATAGGGGCGATCGGCTAAACCACTTCCGCCATCAGCAACCGGACTTCAACTCTCTCCATACTCCTTATTACCATAACAGATTAGTTAGGGTACTTCACAGTAGGAAGATGCTTACCAATATACCCGATAATCATCTTTCCTGGTTTTTCATCATATGGGAAAAAATGAATCCGCCAATATTCCTCCACGCTCATGTGCCATGAAAAAGTCCGATCTTCACCATCAGGACACCGAAATATTCTCATTGGTCCGTAAATCTTATGGTTAAGCGTTTGATCACTCTCCTGTCTTGCATCGCCGGGTCGGGGTGGTAATAATATTAATCTCCTCTGGATCGTACAAGAAAGCATCTTGATCGTATGTGTAATCACTGTCTTCCTCCTCTCTATCGGAGGCTTCGTTATAACCTTTTGGTTGGTGCTTAGACTTTTCTGTCACAGTAAATACTCTCCTTGGTGTTAATGTCCATTCAGTCCCCACAATGCTTGGCATTACTATATCGGCATGTAACTTTCTGGATGTCCTGATTATATCCTACTTTCTCCCCAATATCAAATCCGAGAGAACACTTATAACACATCTTAGCCTGGCCAGGCTTTGTTTCTGTAGCGGCAGAATTCATTCTGCCGCAATGCCCACCTGATCCTACTAAACTCCGCTGCTGCCGATCGCCTTCCCCATTTCGGGCTAGCTAATGCCGACCCTACCTCGATCATATATTACTTTCCCCCAAAGTGTCAATATTTTTTCCTCTCTCATTTCTCCTCTTGTCGGAGGTCATCTTGCCGTTACCGTTGGTATCTGCGTGCGATCGGGTGTACTTACACCTTCCCTACTGGTGCCGATCGCCTGCTTCAGGCATTTTCGGCGGGATGCTAACCATACTTTATCTTATATGAATTTCCCCGAAACGTCAAGAAAAATTTTTCCTCTCTCATCCCCCTTTTGTCGAAGGCCATGATTGAGGTTACCGGTGGGTTGGGTGCGATCGGACATCTTTACCCTCTGGTCCCGATCGCGCCCAACTCGATAGACTTTACCATATGGGCTATCGGCTAAACCACTTCCGCCATCAACAACCGTCCTTCAACTCTTTCATATTCATCTTCTAGCAACCATAGTTTCGCCTCTTGATAGCTATAACTTGCGAAAACAATCTTCTAGCCTTCATTCGGGTCAAAAATACAAAAATTACTCTTATCATCTCCCAATAACATTAACACATAGGGAGGAACAGAAGTTGGATATACCCAGACCTCAGTAAATTTCCAGTTATTCCCTAAATCTGGTGCGGTTGATAACATGATCTTTGTCTTCACAAATCATTTTTAATTTCGCTCTAGCATATGCATGGCGTAGGCCACCTCGCGCTCTAATTCTTCTCGCGTCTGGTCTGGAAATGGTGAAATATCGTAGACATCCATCAAATCTGAACGTTGCCAGCGATCTATTCCTAACAGCTTTGCTGCTCGTCCTGCACTGATATCATGCCGTAGTAACAACTCCATCACATATGCTTCTTTAGCTTTCCGCTCAGCCGCTAACCTCTTTGCCTCTGGAATTTCCCTAACGGCTATTGTGAATTTTACTTGAATTCCCGCTTATTGTATATTCATAACTTTCCTTGATTAATTAAACCCTCGTATATTAATAGCCTGCGCAGGCAGGCTTGGTTTATGTAGCGGCAGAATAAATCCTGCCGCTACACCCACAGCAAGGCTACTAAACCTTCGCTTCTTCCTTCACCAACTTATCCCATCCCAAATCCTTGAGACTGCTATTCCGACGCAGGGGACGAGTCACCAACTCTAATATATCGCGAGTATTTGTAAAACCGTGAATTTGAGCAAAGGTGAACTCTACTGACCACTTCGTATTAATCCCCCGCGCTTCTAACGGGTTCGCGTGGGCCATCCCCGTAATTACCAGATCGGGCTGCAATTCATAAATCCGCTGAATCTGATTGTAATTGTCTGGCTTCTCAATAATCTTGGGTATCGGCGTACCCATTTCCTTGCAAGTCTTCTCCAGCAGCGCTAACTCTGCTCCCTGATAGCGCTTGTCCATGTAAGGAATGCCAATTTCATGCACTGTCATACCGCAACGAATTAAAAACCGCGCTTGGGAAATCTCTAGCAAGTTATCTCCCATGAAGAAGACTGACTTGCCCCGAATTAACTGCAAGTAATCTTCCACACTTTCCCAAATTTGCCGTTCCCGTTCCTCTAAACCTTTGGGTTCGATGTTAAATACCGAGCAAATTTTCTCGATCCAAGCGCGCGTGCCGTCGGGCCCGATCGGAAATGGTGCGCCAATCAATTTGCACTTGCGACGGCGCATCAGGGTTGTCGCGGTCCGGGACAGGAAGGGGTTGACGCCACAAACGTAATAGCCTTCTTCCAGTATCGGTAATTCCGTGTAGCGCTTGGCCGGTAACCACCCCGAAACTTTAATCCCATGCTTCTTCAATTCTAGAGTCAGTTGCGTCACTACGGGGTCTGGCATAGAACCAAACAGCACTAATGGCGGATGATCTGCATACTCGGACTCTTCAGCAGCAACATCTTCCTTCTTCTTACCAAAGCTGAGGAGTTTCTGAATGGCATTCCGTTCTTCTTTCTCCTCTGAGTTCTGCACATTCTTGGGACAACGGGCCGCCATTGCTGCTAGCACCGTGTCTTCCCCTTGGGTGAAGGCGTAGTCTAAACCGTTCGCACGCGCTACCACGATCGGGATCCCAATTTCCGCTTCCAGCTTCGGTGCCAACCCTTCCAAGTCCATCTTAATGATTTCTGTGGTGCAAGTGCCGATCCACACGATCACGCTGGGGTTGCGATCGCGTTTAATCTGCAAGCAGAGTCGCTTCAGTTCGGAATAGTCATTCAACTGGGCGGAAATATCCCCTTCTTCCAACTCGGCCATGGCGTAACGAGGTTCGGCAAAAATCATCACCCCCATAGCATTTTGGAGGAAATAACCGCAGGTTTTCGTACCGATGACCAGAAAGAAGCTATCTTCAATCTTCTGATACAGCCACGATACGCAACTGATCGGACAAAATGTATGGTAATTCCCAGTTTCGCATTCAAAGTTCAGGGCTTCTGGTTGATCTTGAGCAACAGTCATGGGTTTATTCTCCTCTCCTCTAATAATCAGTTGTTTTTTCTGTACTATCTGACAACAAGCCCGAAACTACTCCGGATGACTCCTTCACCGAACTCTGTGCCCCCTCGGACTCCTCGGAGCTTTGTTCGTGTAGCCGGACCCCTCGTTCCCACGGCTCCGCCTGGGAACGGGTTCGGGCGTGATGATGCACCCCAAGATTAGACCATCATCAGATCTAATTCTTGTTCCTCGGTCTTAGCTGCTGGTTGCTGCGGGTTCAGGTAGAAGTCCGACAGCAAGGAGAATAACTCCCGATCGGGGGCATCATTAGGCACCACACCTTCAGGCTGTGCGAGGATTTGGTCGGCAATATTCAGGTAATAGTCGCAAACCGGGTTGAGATAGGGGTCCGTCTCGGCCATCTCAAACAAAGTTTTACCCTTAACGCGGGAGATGCGAATATCTTCAATCAAGGGCAGAATCTCCAGCACTGGCATGGGCACTGCTTCGATATATTTGTCAATCAAGTCCCGCTTGGAGGTGCGGTTGCCAATCAACCCTGCCAGACGTAGGGGGTGAGTGCGGGCCTTTTCGCGCACAGAGGCAGCAATGCGGTTGGCGGCAAATAAGGCGTCAAAACCATTATCCGTGACGATCGTGCAATAGTCGGAATAGTTCAGGGGGGCGGCAAAACCACCGCAGACTACGTCACCCAGAACGTCGAACAGAATCACTTCATACTCGTCAAAAGCATTCAATTCTTTCAGCAGCTTCACTGTCTCGCCCACCACATAGCCGCCACAACCGGCACCTGCTGGAGGACCGCCCGCTTCTACGCAATCAACTCCCCCATAACCTTTGTAGATCACATCTTCGGGCCAGACATCTTCATAGTGGTAGTCCTTTTCCTGAAGGGTATCGATAATCGTGGGAATTAGGAAGCCCGTGAGGGTAAAGGTACTGTCGTGTTTGGGGTCGCAACCGATTTGCAGTACCTTCTTGCCTCGTTTGGCCAGGGCAACTGAGATGTTGCAGCTTGTTGTAGATTTGCCGATGCCGCCTTTTCCGTAAACTGACAGTTTCACGCTTATTGTCTCCTATCTTTGGTTCTTTTCGCTGGTGTCTTATCCTTTGCCACGGTAGTTTGCGCCCTCCGTGGCACATCTAAATCAGACTCTAGCTTAAATAAGTCACTCTCAAGATTTCTGTAATCTTATCTTCATAAAAATAGGTACAATAGACAAACTATATACTATATGGCCCGATGGAGGGTTTGGGGGCGATCGCCCTCTTGGGGGGACCCTTGATGTGACTCTGACTGGCGTTCCCAGGCGCAGCCTGGGAACGAGGGGGCAACAGGTACCGTGTTATCCCCGACTGGCGAAGGGATTAGGGATTTTGGTTACAAATTATGAATTTTTTTCCGTGAGTGTCGATAACTGCCGGAGGTTAATTGTCCAGGTTTCAGGGTCCGCAGGGGTTCGATGTCTCTGGAAATGGTGCTGTGCTGGGCACCCTAGCGGCCCATGGGCTATTGGCACTACCCAAAAAACATTCTCGGGGCGATCGGGAAGTATGTGCGATCGCCCCGATTTTATATCACCGGTGCTTATTTGAGACGGATGTCAGCAATTTGCTCACAACTTAATTCTTGGGGAGAAAGATCTTGACTCAAATTTTTAAATCCACAGACTTCCTTTTTCTCAAGGATAACTTTTTAAGGATAAGTAGATAAACGATACGGAAGCGCAACGACAGTAAATTTTTGTTAAGTTATTGAGATGCGCCTCTCCTGTGATGCGAGGTCAAGTCATATCTGCTATGCTGAACACATGTTTTTGTGTTTCTATGTTTTTAGTTTTGAGGGTACTTTCTTTCTCAGAAATCACCTAGAGGCAGAGCCTCTAGAGAACCCTGGTGGGTTGTGATTATTAACCTGGTTCCCGGAACCACAAGATAGAGGCCCTGCCTCTAGAGAACCCTGGTGGGTTAACCTGGTTCCCAGGCTCGGCCTGGGAACCACAAGATAGAGGCCCTGCCTCTAGAGAACCCTGGTGGGTTGTGATTATAGATAATTTTGCGATAAAAGAGAAGTGAGGGAAGCATCATGAATTAAGAAACCAGGTTTTTCCAGCAAAACCTGGTTTCTGGGCTCTGGGCGAGTGAATATGGCAGCGATGTGCGATGTGCAGTGCGGCGCGCACGCTCCGGGAACCCTCCGCTGAGCATATCGAAAGCCAACATTTCGATGCACCCGAAGTGAGCGGTATGGCCTGTCGGAACGGGAATGACAAATAAAAAACCAGATCCAAATTACCTATTGCGGCTGATGCCCATCGGGGTAGGTGCCCTAGGGGGTACGCTGCTGATGATTAACCGCTTGGCGACCCCCCAGCTGACGGCTTCCCAGACCCGTTCTGATGCCTTGGGGGTGATGATCGGCGCCGTGCTGATCTTAACAGGTCTGCTCTGGCAGCAGGTACAGCCGGTAACCCCTGATGCCGTGCAGCTGGTGGGTGAAGAGGGTTTTGAGTTGGCACCAGAGTTGCCAGACCAGGTGCTAACTGAACTTGCCTGGGCCTCCAATTTGTTGCTGACCAATACGGCAACCCGATCGCTCCTGGTCTATTATCAAGGAAAGGTGCTATTGCGTCGCGGCATCTTGGGCCCATCGGCCCCAGTCCAGCCTGGCCCGATCGTCCAACGGGTTCTAGACAAGCAAAAACCCGTCTACCTGGTGAATCTGAAGCTTTATCCTGGCAAAATTGAATTTGATTATTTGCCTCATAACACACAAGGCGTAATTTGTCAACCCATCGACAAGGAGGGGGTGCTGATCTTGGCAGCAAATGCCCCGCGATCGTACACCCGTCAGGATGAAAAATGGATAGAGGGGATTGCTGATAAACTGGCAGACACCCTACTAGGCTATTTGTCAAGAAAATTGGATCCCGGTAGTGATGTAAAAAACTGAAATATGAGTACAGTAGTTATTTATTGGCTGTTAGTGGTGGTCATGCTTGCGGGCATTATCGGATCCTTTGTTCCCAGTCTTCCCGGAGGCATCTTGATTTTAGCGGCGATCGCCATTTGGGGCATGCTGAATGGTTTGAGCACGGTCACCTGGGCCCTGGGATTTACTTTCATAGTAGTGCTGCTGAATATCGTGACTGATTTTGTCGCAACTTATGTGGGAGCAAAACAGGCAGGTGCTAGCAAATGGGGGCAAATTGGGGCGACCATCGGCTTAGTGCTAGGAATTTTAGGGTTATTGCCAGCTTTGCCCTTTGGCGGACCCTTGGTGGGAATGTTGGTCGGACCCCTGTTGGGCGCATTTGTCTGCGAGTTTCTCTACCGCAAGAATTTGGAGTTCGGGCCGCGAGTTCAGCTAGCCTTTAGAGCAGGAATTGGTAAGGTAGTGGGTTCCCTGGTGGGAAACTTGATTCAGGGCTTTTTGGCCCTCTCTGCTGTCGTGGTTTTCTTGCTCACTACCTGGCCCCCGGGAGCAGGTACTTAAGCAATTCAAAATTCAAAATTCAAAATTCAAAATGGGGAAAGCAATTTTGAACTTGGGTCTCAGCTTTTCGACCTATGCAATTTAATAGCGCGACAAGGGAAATTTATCGCCAAACTAAACGTCATCACAAGAGAACTATCCAAATTATACCATACCTATGGCCAGCAACGTTGTTAAAGACCCCAACTTCCCCATGCAGCACATTAAAATAACCGATCTAAAAAATACTGCCAAGATAACCGAGATTGTCAAGGAGTCAGATCTGCTGATTATCAGTAATGGCGAAACCGTGGCTTATATGCTGACACCGGAGCATTACGAAGCCTTGATTGCTAACACGAGGGAGGCTTGCATCGATGCGATGGAGACATTCCTGGTAAACTATCATCGCTCTCAGGCAAATCTGCATCGATTAGCTGAGGCAATGGCAAGCTTCGACCCTAGGGTAAATAGTGAGCGATCGTACCATCATGTCCGTGATGATTAGATTTTTCACTCCAGCGTAGCCTGTTGCACAATCACGGGATAATGGGTCTCTTTGCATAAGTCTTAAACGTAGACTATAAGCCACTTTCAGTAGCGACGTTAGGAGCGTGTAGCCTGTGTAAACAATGGCATCATCCCCAAAATGTGCAACACGCTACGCCGATCATTTTTTTCTGACTTCCTTGGCATCCGTGCTAGCCTTTGTCCCCTGGATTGTGGTAATTGTTGTTAACTTGGAAAAGGTTGTATATGCGACCATCTGGTAAAATAAAACCCAAAGACCCCCGTTAACTCTTTATGTAAAAAGTTGGTTAGGTAATATCACTCGTCAGTTTGTAGATTTTGGCTTAAGTTCGGACAATTCATCCTTAGCAGTAAAAGCATTTCTACCCATAATTATAACGATCGTGCTCCTGTCGATCTATGCAATGTATTTTGCCTATAAATCTAGCCCGAAACGAATCTCTCTATTTTTAGTGGCCTTAAGCGTAGTGCCCTGGTTAGTGCTGGCATTGCCGGATTTGATTTCCGGACATTCCAGAGGGTTTCAGGGAAGTGTTTTTATACGATCGGACCCCAAGCTTAATATCGGAAATAGAGCAGCAGTACAATCTAGTGCCAGTCAGCAAGAGTAAAAACCCCAAGACTGGGCTAGCATGGCTGTGAAAAATGGAAAAATAGTCATAAATTAGGTATGAAAGCCAACTTCAGAATGGTCAAGGGCCTTAAACCCTACCTGGGATGGGTATTATTGGGTGGGACTATATTCTTCTTGGCCAAAGCCTTGAAGGATAACTGGCAGGAAGTGCTAGGGATCGAGCTGGGGAAGTCAGGGTGGGGATATATGGCGATCGCCCTTTTGGTAACGCTGCTAGCCCATATCTGGTCAGGCTGGGTCTGGAGTTGGATTCTGCGGTTCCTTGACCAACCGGTAGACAGTATGTGGTGCGTGGGGGTTTACCTGAAAACTAACATTGCCAAGTATTTGCCTGGGAACGTTTGGCATTTCTACGGTAGAGTTAGGACAGCAACCGCAGCAGGAGTTCCCCTGACAGTAGGGACTCTGAGCCTGTTAATGGAACTGCTACTGATGGCAGCAGCTGCCTTATCCATCGCCGCCATCGGCAGTCCACTCTTAAATCAGGGGTTGACGAGGGTGTCGATGGTTGCTATGATATTGATGGCAGTGCATCCTTGGGTTTTGAACCCACTGCTGAAGCAGTTGGCTTTATTCAAGGGCAGTGACCAGACGTTCAGGGTAAACTGCTACCCCCTGCTGCCATTGCTGGGAGAATTGGGCTTCTTAGAACTACGAGGCATGGGATTTTTGTTAACTATGCATGCTTTCGGCCCCCTCAGTCCGCTCCAGATCCCGCAACTAATGAGTGCTTTTAGTTTATCATGGCTGCTAGGTCTGGTGCTCCCAGGAGCCCCCGGAGGAATTGGAGTGTTTGAAGCAACGGCGATCGCCCAACTGTCTGGAGAATATTCCCCAGCCATTGTGCTTAGTGCTGTCGCCCTGTATCGTCTTGTCAGTATTCTGGCAGAAGCATGCGGTGCTCTTTTGGCCTGGCTGCATCAACCAGGACCTCTCGTGTCCGAGAGCGCCCACCATGTCGCTCACCTGCCCGGCAGCGACATGGGTGGGCGTCTCTGGACACGATCGGAAAGGCCCGATTAGATATAACGAACAGTCCCTATGCCAGAACCCCCTGTCAAGCCAGAATTATCAGTGGTTGTGCCAATTTACAATGAAGTGGAGAGCTTGCCCCACCTGATAGAGGCGATCGGCCTGAGCTTGAGAGGAACTCAGCCGAGTTACGAAATCATCTGCGTCGATGACGGCTCAACCGATGGGTCAACCGCCTTACTCACCCAACTGGCAGAGAAGACCCCAAACCTCAAAGGCATCCTGCTACGCCGTAACTACGGTCAAACTCCAGCAATGGCCGCTGGGTTCAAATATGCCCGAGGCCAAGTCATTGTCTCCTTAGATGGGGACTTACAGAACGATCCTGCTGATATTCCCCTGCTTGTCAACAAGTTGGCCGAGGGGTATGACCTAGTGAGCGGTTGGCGTCAAAACCGGCAGGATGCTGCCCTCACCCGCCTACTTCCTTCCCAAATTGCCAACTTCCTGATCGGGAAAGTCACTGGGGTAAAGCTGCACGACTATGGTTGTTCCCTCAAAGTTTACCGTGAGGAACTGGTGGCGGACATGAATCTCTATGGAGAGTTGCACCGATTTTTACCCGCCCTAGCATTTATTGAAGGAGCGAGAATTGCCGAGTTACCAGTCCGTCACCACGCCCGCCGCTATGGTCGCAGTAAGTATGGCCTGGGACGGACATTCCGGGTGTTGATGGATTTATTAACCATTTGGTTTATGAAAAAGTTTCTTACCCGCCCCATGCATATCTTTGGCTCGATGGGTTTACTCTCCCTGCTGTTGGGAGTGGTCCTCGGGGCATATCTGACGGTCCTCAAGCTGGCCTTAGGACAGGAGATCGGCGGCAGACCACTGCTGATTCTGGCGGTGGTACTCCTAGTGACCGGAGTGCAACTGTTTTGCTTCGGTCTGCTGGGGGAACTGTTGATGCGGACTTACCACGAATCTCAGGACAGACCTATCTATAGAGTGAGAGCGGTGGTAGGCCAAAATGTTACGATTAGTTAGTGAGAGTGGCGCTCGTAACTGCTACCAAATTTCTTAGTATTTTTGAGCAGACCTTTGCGGAATGCCGAGATATTGCTATGTAGTCTCTAGTGTGAGTATGAGTCTGATGGTCAGAACATGACAGTTGTATAGGCGAGGCAGCCAAAGCCGCAAGGTGTGTCGATCGATACTGTTAGGCGTTGGGCTGATGCTGGGAAAATCCGTCCGAGCGCGTTCGCCGAGTGGTCAGGTGGCGTTTTGAGACGAACTATCAAAAAAGATAGGTCAAGCAGAATGAGGACATTGACATATACTAAAGGTTTACCTACTCCAGCAGAGGAACTAAACGAACTCGGATTTACGACCTTTGAGATGTTCCTAAATGCTTACGCTCCTATATACCGTCTTGCTGTGTATGAGACGGTCAATCATTTATTGTCTGGAGAAACCTTTAATAAATCTCAGTGGAACAGTCACTTGCAGCAGACTTATAGAATTAACAAGCGTCATGCTAACGGTGTCATCGCAGATGCTGTAGGTCAAGTATCGTCAGCAAAAGAATGTAGACAAAACCATATAAAGCAACTGCAAGGTAAACTGAAATCTACTCAAGAATGGATTCGCAAGGCCCAGAGTCAATTAAATTTAGCCAGAAAGTTCTACACAAAAAAAGACTGGCAGCACTCTAAGACTGGCTGTATATTCCCGATAGCCAGTTCGTTGCAGTACCGCGATACTAATTGGCAGCACTTGCGTTTTCAAATTCACCAAAAGAAGCGGAAAGCCTGTTTGCTAGAGCGGAAAATAAGTTATCTAAAATTAAAGCAGTACGAAGTAAAAGTACCGCACAGTCAGGGTTTCGTGGTTGGCTGCAAGGCTGAAAAATTGGGTAATCAGGTTTGTCAATGGGATGGAAAGTACATAAAGTTTAGAGTCCCTGCATGTTTAGAAGATCGGTTCGGTGAGTATGTAACAACTCGATTGGGATCCTATGAGCGGAAGATAAACAGACTGCCCAATACAGGAGCAAAAAGCTGGCATTTTTACCGCAAAAATGGTAAGTGGAATGCCGCAGTGCAATTCACTCCAACCCCAGTCGAGCGAGTGTCGCGGCATTCGGCTTACGGCTGCATCGGAATTGACATGAATCCCGGATCGATCGGATGTATGTCGATAAGGATGGAAATTTAAAGTCTAAAGGTCAGATACCGCTGCAAATGGGATTACCTCACGGTCAGCAAGATGCTCAGATTGTCGATGCTTGCTTGCAGTTGGTAGCTTTGGCTAATACTCGGAGATGCCCGATAGTTTGTGAGAATCTCGACTTTTCTAGGAAAAAGGAACAGTTGAAAGAATGTGGTAGCAAATACGCTCGGATGATATCAGGTTGGGCTTACAGTCGCTTTTTCCAGCTACTTGAAAGCCCGAGAAGATATCCCCGGAGACAAACGCCTGGTTGCCTATATAGTTCCAGGGGAAACGGTTCCCACCGTCAGCGAACTGCGGGAGTTTCTCAAGGAAAAGCTACCGGACTACATGGTGCCATCAGCCTTTGTCACTTTAGAATCTCTCCCCCTAACTCCCAATAGCAAAGTCGATCTCCGTGGGTTGCCAGCACCAGTCGGAAGTCTCTACCTTTGTCGCACCCAGAGACTCAACTGAACTCCAACTAGCCCAAATCTGGGAACAAGTTCTCGGCATCCAACCTATAGGAGTAACAGACAACTTTTTTGAGTTGGACGGTCACTCCTTGCTGGCAGTGCGCTTGGTTGCAGAAATCGAAAAAGTCACTTCATATAAACTGCCGTTGGCTGCCCTGTTTCAATTCACAACTATTGGAGAACTTGTCAGGGTTCTCCAACTTGAAGTTGTAGCAGATAGCGCCAACTCCAATCTATCTCCCGAGTTGCCGCCACTGGATGCAGATGACCTTCGCGCCTTGTTAGCTATCATAGCCAGTCGAAAAGGAGCGCGACCTCGACCGGATTCTCTCATGGTTGCTATCCGTCCCACAGGCTTGAAGCCGCCGTTGTTTTACTGCGCTAGTGATTTCACAGAAATATTGACCCTGGCCCGCTATCTAGGTGAAGAGCAACCGCTTTATTTGCTAGAAGGCGGCGTTACGGTTGTCAGAAGAAAAGGCAAACGGACAGAGGATGATATGAAAGCGATCGCCGCTCGTCACCTTCGCGATATCCTAGCGGTACATCCAGAAGGACCATATCTGTTAACAGGATATTCCTTTGGCAAATTCGTAGCGTCAATATGAATATACAGTTCTAACAACCGTCTGTACTCTTCATCCGTACCATCAGCTAACAACCCTTCGGCACTGTTTTCAATATTTGCCAACAATCAGGTTTTCGGCAGAGAAAGAATTGCTTCTCGGCACAGTTTGATATCCGATTTTTCGGGAACCGTGTGGGAGACGCTTGCTAGATCCACTAACTCATCCAATAAACTCTGACGTTCTGGCAAAGCGAGGTAAAAGAACATTCGCAATGCCGTACCTCTTTCAGCATGGTTTTGTAATCGTTTTTGGACTATTGCTACCCTCTCCGTACAACCCTTGAGAAACTCTTGGCGACTCTGAATGTAGGCAAGTTCTCTAGTAACAACTGACTGCCACAAATCTATATTTTTTGCGGTCTGTTGCTGACTTAACATAGTTTATACTTTTGGGGTTTGTATTTTATCTTAGCTCTTTTTTCCAACATCAACCCACCCGCTACCAAGAATTTTCTCTACAAACTCTGTAAACAACATTTCTCGACTAGGGTAGATAGTATGATGAGTAGGCGAGTGGGAACCACCAACATCTCGACCATCAGCGACTACATCAAGACAATAGAGTATCTTTATCTAGTTTATGATAGTGTCCTGTCAAAGGCGCATACTGAATATCGCCAAAAGTCGGTTGTGTTGGTTCTCCGGACATCGCGTTCAACAGCAATGTCCTTACCAGGACGAGGTGGACGAGGACGCTGTCTGTTGCCAAATGCGTATAGCGTTGTCGCGATCGCAACTTGCTTGACTGCATTAACAGACAATTTGCGTCAGATATTTGACCATTTGTATTATTATCGATCGCCACTGGTATTTAATCGTAAAAAATGTTTTTTTATATTAACAGTTGTAAAGCAGCAAAAAATTACCCCTTCCTCTTAATGAATAGCGACTTCTTTTGCCATTAAGAGATGTTTTTGTAATTGCGATCGATTGTTATACATCCGACAGACTTTGGCATAGGCTTTTGCGGCCATCTTGGAGGCATTTTCCTCTGATAAGCATTTTAGCATCGCTGCTGCTAAGGCTTGCGGATCTCCTGGGGGGACTAGGTAGCCATGTTCGCGATCGCCTATCATTTCTACTATCCCATATACTGCCGTACTGACTATCTTTAACTCAAAGGCCATCGCCTCCAGCAGGACTCTCGGGAATGATTCTTCAAAGCTAGCACATATAAATATATCACTCATGGCATAAAAGTCATATATCTCCCGCGTCTCTTTATATATCTTTACATTCGGCATGTTTAACTTCTTTAACTGCTTTTGCACGCAGTTAAAATAGACCTCCTCTCTCGGCGGTCCTACTATGATAAAATCTAGATGGGCAAATCCTGGGTATTGCTTTACTAATTGCCCGATCGCCTCTATAAAGATAAGTTGTCCTTTCCGTTCGCAGATGGTTCCTACCAAGGTGATGACTGTGCGATCGACCTCTATCCCGTATTTCGCCCGCAACTCCGACTTAGCATGTGCCTGACGGTATTCGTTGATGCGATCGATATCCAGTCCGCCATGAATGGTGCGGAAATTTCCGCGCACGTCCAATTCGTGAAATATGCTGCGGGTGGCGTCGGCCACAAACACCACTCGACTGGCATTTTTGAAACAATCTGGCAATAATTGCCCGATCGCGCTTTCTGGGGATTCGCCAAAAAATTTAGCAATACTTCTGGGGATATTACTACTTTCATGAATGTGCCAGATACTGGGCAAGCCAAATAGATGGGCTAACTCTATTCCCCAGAAACTCACTATCGTATTAGATATTACTAGATCGAACTGGGTGATGTCAAGGCTTTCTCCCAGGTTTTTCAGGCGCTGGCGATATTGCTTTAAGTCCGGGTCAATTACCTTGAGGTTATCTGGGATAATTTTAACGGGAATATTCAGGGATTCGTAGTCCCAACGCAAGGGACCATCCTCTAAGGAGATGACAGTTACCTGAAAGTCCCCTACGGTAGCGAAATACTTGGCAAAAGCATAGGCCATTAGCGGGGCACCTTCTAGGTTCAGGTTATGGGTGATTAACAGGATATTTAAGTTGGATATTCTCTCGGCGTGACCGAAATGCCGGGGGTTGAGTTCCATCCCGATCGCCTTAATTTCATTTTCGATTTCGATATTTTCGTTAAAGAAGGGGTCCCGATATCCCAGATGCTTAATAATGAAGCTAAGATGTTCTCGGGGATTGTAGTCTATATTTTTTCGGGAAGCACTCTCACGATGAATTAAAGTAGCTTGGGGCGTATAAACAATCCGTTTCCCCAATTTACACACTCGCAGACAGTAATCTACGTCGTTAAACTCGACAGCTAAATTTTCCGCATCAAATCCCCCCAATTCTCGATATCTAGCAGTAGAAGTTAACATACATGCCCCTGTTACTGCTGAGACATTGCGGGCCGCATGGGGTAAAAATATATAATCCAAATCAGTTTGGGGTTGACCCTTAAATAAATTCCCTGCCAGTCCCTGATTTGTTCCCACCACAACTCCGGCATGTTGAATTGTCCGATCGGGATATAGCAATCTCGCCCCTACCACTGCTACCCCCTCTACCGACATCCATCCTACCATGTCTTCTAGCCAACCTGGGGCGATCGCCTCGATATCGTTATTCAACTGTAGCATCAGGGGAGTATCCACCTCTGCCGCTGCTAAATTCACCAACCTGGCATAATTAAATTTCCTATCCGGGCTATCGGGGCGGATTACCCGGCAAATTTGTTTATTTTCCAATTGTTCCAGATACTGGCGAGTTTTGACTGACTCGGAACGGTCATCTACAATTATAATTTTGACAAACCGCTGGTCTACAGTTCTTTCCAGACTGGAGATACATTTAGCTAACAGATCTACTCTGTCCCGGGTGGGAATGACGATCGTGACCGAATTTTCTGCTAATATTGAACTATCCCATGCTAACTGATGCAGGCATAAGCCTCGCTGTTGGAAAATAGCTGGCAAGAATGGTTTCGCTTTTATTCCTCGGCGGGCGATCGCCTCTTCGATGGCCAGATATGCGTTATCAAATACATATTGTTTTTGCCTGCCGTGGGAAGCAGTACTTTCCGGATGCACGCGCCAATGATAACAAATATGGGGAATATGTCTAATTCTCTCATTTGTAGTCTGTTCGGTGACTCGTAAAAATAAGTCTAAATCTTGGGCCCCTTCAAATCCCTTCCGCATCCCCCCCACTCGGTCAATCAAACTTTTTCTGATCGCGGTCAGGTGATGAGTATAATTATGAGTAATTGCCATTTCCAGACTCCACCCCCCTTTCATTTGATAGTCAAATCTATAACCTTTGCCGTCTATTTTATCCTCATCGGTATAGATCCAGTCTACATCAGGATATTTGTTGATGCATTCGGCAACATGCAGTAAGGCATCGGGGGATAAGAGATCGTCATGGTCTAAAAAGGCGATAAAATCACCGGTGGCCAGGTCTAAGGCGGAATTAGTCGCGGCGGCAATGTGACCGTTTTCCTGCCTAAAAATGACTTTAATTCTGGGGTCGGATGCTTGCCCTCGATCTAAGATTTCTTTAACATGAGGCAGAGTGGAAGCATCATCGGCCAAACAGAGTTCCCAGTGGGGATATATTTGGGCGGTGACAGAGGCGATCGCCTCCCGAAGAAATTGCGGGGGCGTATTATAGACTGGGACAACAACACTAATTTTGACACCTGTATGTTGCAGCTTTTCGGCATCTGCTTGCATCCGCGACAGCAACTTGGGAGTCAGGCGATTTATTTCTATCCATCGCTGATAGGGGTCTTGCTTTTGCCAGGGATGAATGACATTGGCATATTCTACGGCCACATTCAGATATTCTACAGCATTAAGTTGTCGGTAGTAGCGGCGCAGATAGCGCATCCAGGCCAGGGGAGACAGGGGGAGGCGTCCTTGTTTATAGGCAACCCATGCTTTGCGTGCGGCACCAGATAAAAATAGGTATAGGTTTAAGCTGCGACTATTATCTTGGACCTGCGCCTGGACTGTTAGGTCTCGCTTAAAGCAACAAAGGCGATCGCCATTTTCCATAATTGCCCAAATCTCAATCTTTACTTTACCCGTATAATTCCGGTCTAGAAGAATATTCCACCCGAACCCGCTTGCTTCGGCGCCAGCAATTTCTGGGAAAACTTGGGCGACATCAGGTCTGGCGATCCCATAGATTATCTGTTCTTCGGGAAAACCCGATCGCACTAGCATCAAGGCGGTAATTTTCACCTGTTTGTGCAATATCCATCCCGATACCCCCAGGGTGCCGTTTACATTTTTCTCCATCACCTGGGGAGATTCTAAATATCCCAGTAATTCTCCTGTCAGGTTCATCTGTTGCTGTCTTAGTTTAATCATCAATGATTTCAGGGGTTTCAGCCTTTTATTTACTGCTTTGATTATTTCTTTAATATTTTTCGCCATGTCAGATCTCCGGTAATTATTCTCACTCAGTTGTTAAACCCATCCACCTTTTCACCTTAAACCATCTTTTCCGTAATCGCCAAAACTTGCTGGTTTCCATGGCAGCTATTTGACCTTCACATGCAAGCAGTTTTACCTGAGTTTGGTCCAACTGCGATCGCGTTTCCGACAGTTGCATTCGCGTCTCCTCCAACTGCAACTTCAACTCTTGCGCTTCTGTCTGTAGCTGCTGGTACTGGGACTGGGTTGCTTGCAGTTCCCCTTGAGTTTGCTGAAGTTCCGCGCGATTTTTCGCGCAGGCGTAGCCGTGTTCGCCCGCCGTTTTTTGCAGCAGTTTAATTTGATTTTTCAGACTACCTATTTCCAACCAATCTCGAAAACCCCAGTCTTGCGCGGAGTAGGATTTTACATATTGAGACCAAGACCAACTCGGTTCTCCATGCATTTGTCCCGCCTTAGCATCCAACGCTAGATATATATCTAATGCTGCCGTCCAGTATTTTTTGATCAACACCGGTCTATGAGTCTGACCAACTGACTGCCCCAATATATCTGGTGCTATTATATCATATCTTGGTTCAGTTAAATTGAGCTGAAATTTTTCATTAATTGTCTGGATCAATAACTGAGGATTACTGACAATTTGGCTCATGTTAGCTAGCAGACAGCGAGCGGGGACGCGATCGTAAAATTCTAGCATCTTTTGGTTATAATGCATCCAGAGTTCCACGGCCTTTTCCGGGTAAGCTGCGATGATTTCGTCCGTCCCCCGGCGGTAAAGGGAGTCAACCACCTCCCAAGGCGATCGATAGACGAGGATAAAAATCGCATCCGGGAGTAACTGCAACCAGAAGTCCAAAAACAAAGTCGTCCTCGGATCCTTCCAACCCCAGAGGGAATGCACTGATTTTTGCTTTGTCAGGTCTTGGGCTATTTTAACATAGCGATCGGCCACATGCTGACTGTCCTGGAAAGTCAGGCCATCTTCGTCCAGAGACTGCGAACGCAGAACCTGCTTGTGAAACTCCACAAAATCTACATCTTCAAAATGACCTTTATCATTTCCCACATCTACCCCGACTAACCTGTCTCCCAAATATACTCCCGCACTCTGGAGTACAGAAGCAGTTAAAGATGTTCCCGAACGATGCATCCCCGCGATCGCCAGCACTTTTGATTCCATTGCCGATCCTAAACCATCACTTCCTTTACCTATTATATATATATCTTGGTGTCCACACAATCCTTGCGGTCGGAGCTGATATTTTACCTCACCACATTGCCCGATCGCTTTCCTGACAAAGCTTTCCCTCACATAAGTTGTACCATATTCTTGCCCATCCAGGGACTGACTCTCACTCTGGGGGATAAAATGAATTCCTCCCACCATCTTACCAGGAAATAGGGTCCAGTCGTGGACGCTGAAAATCAACAATCCATCAGCAGACAGCAAACTATAGAGTTTTTGCAACCAACTAGCAAAGGGTTTTTCCGGAACATGGCTAAAAAAGGAACTTGCCAGAATCACATCAAACCGGTCCTGGGGATGATAATCTTGAGGATTAGTCGTCGAAACTATGCCATTGACTCCAAATTGCGCTATTTGAAATTTTACCGCTGCGGCGTCAATGTCCGACACCCAAATTCGGGCAAGGGGCATTTCCTGGATCAGAAAGCGAGTCAAGCGTCCGTAACCGCAGGCAAAATCTAGGAAAGAGTCCAGGCGATCGAATCCCCCCCTGTACCTCACGATTATCTCCCGAACTGCATCCATAATGCGGCTGCCATTTCTATAGTAGCGCAGGCATGCTGATGCCCGATCGCCTTTAGCATTATTTAAGGCATACAGATACATTTCGTCCCGAATACTGATTCCAGACTTAAATGACCCTGGGTACTTAACCTTCTCTCTAATCAACTCTTGAATAACTAAGTTACTCTCATCTGGATATAATATCCCTTCTGACTCCATCATCTACCGTTCTCACTCCTCCCCAGATCAACTCAAACTAGGTTCAATCTTAAAGTCTATCGTCCCATTGCCACAGGATTTTCCCTGCGATTTTACTCTAAAAATAGCTGCATCTATACAACGGGCTAAGTAAACGAATTCTCCATCCACCATACCAGATACTCCGGCATTCAAGAAATAAACTCCCGGATGCAGCATGCAGTGAAATTTAAATTTCACCTTTACGACTTGCTCCGCCTCAAAATCCACTATTTCGTGAAAGAAAAGAGAATAAGAAGCCCCTCCCAACTCCAATCCACTGACAGTTTTAATCAGCATGCCAAACCGGACATTCTGGGCGGGCCGCAAAAATCGAACTTCATAGCTGTAAAGGTATTCCCGACGCCCGATCAAATGATTTACTAGCTGACCGGTGGCGATCGTAGTTATCCCGGGATTAATAATTTTTGCCCCCTGGCTAATGTAGGATATCGTGTTTTCCGGATTTAGGGAAGGGTCGTAAAATTCTGGCGTCTCTTCTTCAAGATTACCATTTAAGTGGATATTCTTTGACTCTATTATTAGATTAGTCTCAGCCAGCAACTTGTCATTGGCTTGGCGGAGTTCTTGTCGTAGAGATGCTACCCGAGCGCCCGGAGCATAAATAAACTCCTGATATTTAGAAACGACAAACTTAGGAGTCCCCTGCAAGAGCATTTCGCCGCCGTCCAGTAAAATAGCCCGATCGCACAATTCCACGATGGTCGCCGCAGCATGGGAGACAAACAAAATCGTCCCCCCCCGATCTCGAATATCTTGAATGCGAGCAAAACACTTACGTTGAAAAGCTTCATCCCCCACGGAAAGAGCCTCATCCACTATCAAAATATCAGGTTCAGCGCTAGTAGCGACAGCAAAAGCCAAGCGAACGAACATGCCACTAGAGTAAGTTTTAACAGGTTGTTTTAGGAAATCACCAATATCAGCAAAAGCGGCGATGTCATCAAATTTATCCTCTATATCCCGGCGACTCAAACCCAACAGCTGTCCATTAAAAAAGACATTTTGCCGACCGGTAAACTCCGGGTTAAAGCCGCTGCCAAGTTCTAAGAGAGCCGAAATTCTGCCTTGCACCTCAACTGCACCCGTAGTCGGCGTGAGAGTAGCAGCAATAATTTGCAGCAGGGTACTTTTTCCAGAACCATTGCGTCCGACAATACCCAGAGTCTGTCCTTTGGGGACTTCCAGATCGAGATCGCGCAAAGCCCAAAACTTATGTGCCAGACTTTTACCAGGAAACAGGAGCTGTTTCAGGCGGTCCGCCGGACGGGCATAGCGCTGAAAGCACTTGGATATTTTCTTTAGTGAAATGGCAATTTCACTCATTCTTTCTGGCTGTAATCTCAAGTTGAGTGTAGGGTGGGTTCTCGTTTCATCTCGTTACCAGGGGAAGCCTGGTAACGCGGCTTTAGAGGCGGAGCCTCCAGGCTAGTCTAGAAGCAATGATTCCGACTGGAGGCTCTGCCTCCCGAAGACGTTCCCTGACGAAGGCAGGGAACGAGCGAACCCAGACGGGTTTTGTACCAATTATCGGTGTCTTCCGCATGCTCTTCGGAAGACACCGCCCGTCCCTTTAGGGCGGGGCGGGCCAGAACGATAGTCTAGTCTAGAGGACATCAGCAAAAGCTGGGCGCAGGCGTTGATAAACCCAGAAGCCACCTGAGAAGACTAAGATAGAAACAAATGTGGCGATCGCCCATTCGGCCACATGCTCTACCTGTCCCGTGAGAATTAGGTCGCGATAGACCTGGACGATCGCCGCCAAGGGGTTAAGCCAAAGCACCCAGGCCCGCCAAGGTTCGGGAATCACATTAGCAGGATAGACGATCGGGGTGACATAGAACCAGAGATTAATCAGGACTGCAAGGGTTTGGGGCACATCCCGGAGAAACACGGTCAATCCAGCGGCCAAGTAACCCAGGCCCATGGTCAGCAACAGCTGGGGCAACCAGACCAGGGGCAAAAGCCAGATAGTACCATAAAGGGTCTGGGAGAACAAGCTAGTGAAGATAATTAAGGCCAGCATTCCCAATCCACTTTCAATAAAAGCCGCAAAAATCGGCACCAGAGGCAACAAGGCCAAAGGAAAGACTACCTTCTTGACCAAATTTGGCTGGGCGATCGCAGAAGTAGAGGCTTGCAAGAGGCCAGTAATAAAGGTCGTCCAAGGCAGCAAGCCAGCGAACAGCCACAGGCCAAAGGTCAAATTGTTAGCCGGTACACCAGACAAACTGAGCTTCACCTTGAGGACGATCGAGAAGACATAGGTATAGATCAGCAACTGTGACAGCTGGTTCAACAAAGGCCACAAATTACCCAGAACGGAGCCCTTATATCGGGCTTCCAAATCCCGCTGCACCAGAGTCAGCAACAGATTAGCTTTCGGCGACCACCGGTTATAAGTCATTCCTAGTTAGTACTTTAGGTTCGCAGTAAGACACACTTTACGGCTTACCGGCTTGAGGACTTTAGTCCTCACTACGAACCTGCATGATAAATATCGATCTCAATCGCAGAAAATAGCCCATGCAGTTTACATCATAGGATCCAGGGGACTTCTACGACGAACTTTTTGCCACTGCCAGCATGCCACGCCCAGAATCTGCGGCTTTGATAGAAACGAGTGCGCGATGTGCGAGGGGTAGTGCGATTAGCGCTCCCCGAGTACATCGCTGCGCGCAGGCTACGAGATCGACAGTCTATCAGAGGGGGAACTCTGGGGTAGCTTGCAGACAGTTTCCCTGAGAGGAAATTAGATAAAGTTCTTGATGTTACCCTTTGATTTGACTCCTCAACATAAAGTTACAGACAAAATCAATTCGGCTCTTCTCAACCTAGTATGCCAAACTTATAGCTAATGCGGCTGAAACCCTTCTACCTTTGCTGGTTCCAACGCTGTTGTGCCTTGCTATGAAAGTCTATCGCGTTCTACGACAACCTCAAACCCAGGCTTTGAGGTTCTTTTGAGGGCAATGAACGCATACCATTTTACGAAGAGCCATAAATTCCATCTTGCTGTAACCAAGTTCGGTCCGGTTCCAAAATTTGCCTAATTTTCCCCTCAATATAACGGGCAATTTCATACATGGTGGGGATATTATGGAGATTCACCTCTTGTTGCACTTTAATGTCTTTGCGCAATCCCGCAATCACCGCTTGCGTGATTGACAGGTTTACCGATGTACAGAGTATAATTACTCTTTCACCAGGCAGGGAAAAATCAAACAGTTTCCGGTAGGTGGAAATATAATCTACTCCGGCATTGGTACGAGAGTCAGCGGCTTGGGTGTGGTCAAAAACAGTTGGTACGGGGATATCCTCGCGGGGTGCAGGGCGAAGCCTGAGGAGATTACATATGTCAATTTATGTCATAATTCGCGGAAGAATGCTTCGCCCCTACAGGGGTAACCGACAGCTGGGAGGGCCCATAAACGATCGACGGGTTTTGACCACCCCAGCTGCTTCGATATCCCCCAGAGGGGACACAGCCAGACCGGAAGTTCGTAGAGCCACCAGAACAAGCCACACGACAGCGATTTGGTTGTGATGCCAAGGCAATATGTCATAAATGCCAAATTGTCAATTGCGAATCGCAAATCGTCAATTTATAACATGATATTTGTAGCAATATATAAATATTGCTCGCCAGAAACTATGCGGGGGAGTGGTCAGGAGGCATGGTACGTGGTCACTGCCCACTGATAACTGCTCAATGGATGCGGTGGTGGAGATCAGAAAGGGCACCGACGACTGGCCGTGTTTCGTCTCGGTGCCCTCACTGGTTCGCTCCTCACACGGTTCTTACTATAACCCACTAATATCTATTTGTCACCCCCTAAAGCAAATTTTTTTTTCAAACTTTAAATTTCGCTGGGAGCAAAAACGCCCAAAACCTCTGATAGCAACAATTTCAGGATTTGCTGAAAGAATAAAATTAATCCCAATCTCGCAGTCGCTAACTGCGGTGTCTGGGTTTTTACCTCCCCCCAAATCCGACAAGCACTCTCAAAAGTCAGAAAACTCTGACTTAAAGACTGGACTAATTGGACAGCGATGTCTCGGGAGTAGTGCGTTCCCAGGCTCCGCCCGGGAACGAGGCGCTCTCCCGAGACATCGAAGGTGCGGACTTGGGGTGGGCGGTCGGGACAACAAAGTCCATCCACCGTTGCTAACAACTGGCAAATCAGCTGGCGCTCATCTGGATGCACCAGTCGTAGTTGACCCTCGCAGGTGAGCCGTCGTCTTCCGCATGCTCTTGTCCTGAAGGACTCGGCATGCTCCAGACACCGGCCAGTCAATCGGCCCGATCGCCCGCCAGCCGATAGCGCTACGCTGGGGGCGCAGCCATGTGTCGCCGACGGTGGATTGAGCAAGAGGGCGATTGCTCGCAGCGGAGGGGGCGTTACCCGGGGATCTGGCGCACGCATCGACCCTGAGCGATCGCCGTTCCGCAGGAGGGAACAGCAGGACACGTAGCCCTGTGCATGAGCATATTGCCACTGGAATATCTTGTCCGCCGGCGGTTGCTGAGAGGATGACCGGACAGACATAACCCACTCAGAATTGATTGGGTTATGTCTGTGTAAAAAATTGCAGCCAATGGGCTAAACTAGAATCTCCGAGACTCAGCTGAATCCAACCAGGACTCACCGTCGCATGTATTCCAGATGCGACCAGAAGACATCACAGTGGGGAAAATCCTCTGAGTTGATGGCTGCTCTGGGAAACTCAACTCTGACGTAGAAACCACTGATTTACACAAAACAATTTTTCTTTGGTCTAGAAAAAGTATTTTTTGCTACTCTATATATGGGACAAATGATGAAGAAAACACTTACCAGGGAGATTTATATCTGGGTAAGTTCTATCCGGTGCGGTGTCTCCCGACCCTTACTCGCACATGCATAGGAGACACCGGGCGTTAATTTGGCTTGTTTGATTGTAGCTAATGTACTCGTTGGAACTCTTGGATTTACGATTTGCAGCGTTGCTGGTTGTGGGTTAACAACCAAAATTATACCATCCTACCTCTACAATTGGTCGCCTATGTTTTCACTTTCTCAAGAATCAGAGGCATCTCGGCCCTTTTTAACTTGGCAACGGATTATCGACTGGGCCCAAGAACATTACAGGTGTCGGGATTTTAACAAAGACGATAAGGTTCCGGTGCGTCCGGGGTTACTCTATTTAGTACAACTGGGTGCTGTCCGACTGGTGAGCATTTCCCAAGTCAGTGCCACCGCTACTAGCACTTCGTCGCGATTCACTCGCCATCGAGATCTGAGCGACTGGACGCCAGAAGAATCTTTTTTAGGTTTTGTCGGAGCTGGACAGCCTTTTGAGATTGTAGCACATTCGCCCTTTACTATCGAAAGTTATGCCCATATAGACAAAACCTCTGTGGTGTGGATGTACTGGCAAGATTTGGATAACTGGCCCCACTTCCGGCGAGAGATGATGGATGCTTTTCGTTATCAGCACCAGCGGAAGCTATTGTTGTTGAGTACCCTGGGACAGCGGCGTACTATTGACCGGCTGTTAGGATTTCTCACCCTGTTGGTTGAGGAATACGGCGAATCCTGCGAAAACGGTTACTGTCTGCCTTGGTCATTAACTCATGCCCAAATTGGTAGCGCCATTGGTTCTACCCGCGTCACGGTTACCCGCTTGATGGGCAAGTTGCGATCGAAGGGGTTGATCCGCACTGAGGGAGATAATCAGATTTGTTTACCCATCCCTGATAACGCCTCCTCTCGAAAGTGATATTAATGGTTAGTTGTCAAATGTAGGGTGGCAGTGCCCACCTTACGCTTACGTTACTGGTAGCAGCATCGGCACTTATTCCCACTCCAGGGTCAAATTAGGCATTAGGCGCTGCAAATTTGTCAAGGACTTGCCCTGCCAGGGGATGTCTTTATAGCCAATTACCAAAATGGTAACATTTTTTTCTGACGTACCTTGATGACAAATTTGGAGAGCATACTGATGCCAGAACTATTGAGAAATTCTAGCTGACGCAGGTTGAGCGTAATCTTCGGGGGCATACCTTCAATGAAGTCACCGAATATCTCAGTCATAATTCATCCTCAAACGCCAACTCTTTGTTGTAAAGCTTTTGCAAGATCAACAGCTTGAACATCAGCACCACATCAATGGGTTTACGACCAGCGTTGCTCTTTTTATGCTTTTGACGAATCTGCTCTAAGATGGGTCTAAACTCTTCCCAGAGAACGATTTCGTTAAGTTTGATTAAAAAGTCGTTTTTCTGGTTTAGTTTTTGGTATCGTTTGGTTAGGTCCGGCAGTACTGATGGGGCCATTGCGCTTCACCTGGGTAACATCTGTTCTTTAGGATCGTACTACTATGGTAGCGCTCAATCAATTTTTCGAGGTGCCCCATAGTTGAACTGCACCCTACTGTTATACTCCCAAAGGGATCGACTTGCGCTTTAAGGTATTGAATGTAGGTCCTAAAAAGCGCAGTTTTTAGCCGCTCAAACTGAGGATACCATCATAGTAATCCAGCCAGGCGAGGGTGAGGTTTTTCTCCGAATTCATCCGGCAGTATCACTTGACATCCGTGATATGATAATATATTAGATCGCGGATGTCAAGTGATACTGGCTGCACGTTATCGTAAATTGTGCGGTTTATAACGCTTCCGTTTGCTTCGCCCTTGCACAACTGAGATGCACCCGATCGATCCGCCCAAAATGATTCCCCATATTCCCATGCTAATCCCTGGGGAGTCCAGCAGACTACCCAGAGCAATAAAAAAAAGCCGCTTCAAAACCAGTAAATACGCTGCGCTGCTGCGATGCCTCTCGGGTAGTACGAATAGCGCTCCCTCCAGACATCGTAGGTCCGGCTGGGACTGGAGGTGCCGGTCCTACTGTAGGCGGGGGATAGGACTCTCTAGGCCTTTGCTATACTTTCTGCTGGGTGGTAGAGTTTTGATCGTGATTCGCCGCCGCCGCCGCCGCGGCGGTGGTCATCGGTAAATTTTCCGATTGTTCTGCTGCTTGTTCTGCTGCTAACACCGATCTGGGTAGTGCGATTACGATGTCCCCTCTTTAGTGCGATTAGCGCTAAAGAGGGGACATCAAGATCCCAGGAGACACAGCAGCAAACCCGGGCAGAATCTCCCGGCTAAAAGCCTCTGCGGCCTTAGAGCGGTAGCGATTAGGGTTAACAATCACAGACAGCATCCGCTGCACCACCACCCCCTCAATTCTGGATCGATGGAAGAGTTCCATCTCCAACTCCTTCTCAATTGCCGCAACTGAGACAAAAGCGGCCCCCAATCCCGCCTGTACCGCATTTTTAATCGCTTCGATCGAATTCAACTCCATCTCAACTTTGAGATTGTTAGTGTCGATGCCACAACGGGTGAGTACCTGGTCAATCACCTTGCGAATGGTCGATTGGGAATCTAAGGCAATAAACTGGAGTTGGTATAGATCGTCCTTTTCGATGGTATGGGAGGCCGCTAGAGGATGAAATACGGGTAAGATTAAAGCCAGTTCATCTTGAGCATAGGGAGTAATTTCTAAAGACTCTTGCAGTTCGGGGGGAACCTCCCCACCAATGATCGCCAAATCAACTTGTCCATTCGCGACGCTCCAACAGGTGCGGCGAGTAGAATGAACGTGTAATTGCACGGCCACATCCGGATACCGAGACCGGAACAAACCAATCATCCGGGGCAGTAGATAAGTCCCTGTCGTCTGAGAAGCGCCAACAATCAAGGTGCCACCTTGAAGATTTTGTAGATCCTCGATCGCCCGAGAGGTTTCCCGGCAAAGCGAGAGGATTTTTTCTCCGTAGTTGAGCAGCAGATGGCCAGCTGCCGTCAGTTGAGCGCGTCGGCCCCCCCGGTCGAACAAAGGCACCTCTAACTGCCGCTCCAAGTTTTGCACTTGTAGACTAACTGCCGGTTGCGATACATAGAGACTGTCAGCAGCACGCTTGAAGCTGCCCTCAGCGGCGATCGCTTTCAGAATGCGTAACTGCTCCAAAGTGAAACGAAGGTCATCAGACATATTTGCTATACCTAAAATCGTCACCATCTACTCCCTAAGCGCGGTGTCTCCTGGTGCTAGTCGCACAACTCCTGGAGACACCGAGGGATGAACAGACACCGACGATCGGCAGTCAGCTGTCAGCAGTCAGCAGTCGGCTTATAGGTCGGGGCCTGTTTTACGGGACATCACCGACTGGTAAGAGGGTGAGAAAATGAGAGAATGATTCGGTCTATCTCCACAGGTAGTGCGAATCGGCGCTCCGGTGGAGATACGGCAGGGTTCTCAATCGGTCGCTGGCTGTTGTACAGATGTACCACAATTGTTACCCTTAAGAACCTCCCCACAATAACTTTGTGGCATGAAACGGCAATAAAATAAATAGACATACTCTGATATCTATGTCACCGGAGCTAGTCGAGGACTTTCTGAATTTACCAGGAATTGCGGGTGTGGCCCTCATGGATAGGCGATCGCGCCCCTACTTTTATGGCGTGGATAGCACTCTGAACTTCCAGCAGAAAGAAGCGCTAGCTCAGGGCATCCGCCAGCTGTGCGAGACGACGCCCGATAGCTTTGAGTCTTTTGAATTTCAATTCGCAGCACACCAAGTATATATTTACAAACTAGCCTCCGGCATGATCCTGCTGGTGCTGACTAGCAGCGATCTAGTCTACTCCGATTATTTACCAGATCTGCAAAGACTCAAAGCAGCATTGATCGCCGACCTCTCCACGGGTGTAGCCACCTTTCGCCTGCTAGCTGGTAATATCTCCCTGTCGGGTCAAGAGTACTGGAAGCCTGCTGCCGACAACGGAACCAAGTCCGGGCCAACGGGTGTAATTAAAAGTGACACTTAGGCATTATTAACCGGTCCGGTAGTTCTACCTCTGTATCACCGGCGGAGTTCTGAT
>JACOMV010000002.1 GCA_014324065.1 Hormoscilla sp. SP12CHS1
TATCGTAAAAATATCTGGCCTTCACTCCCTCTGGACATCATGATTTTATCCAAAATCTGTTCTACTGAACTGGCGATCGAGCATATACACAGTTTCATTTTTTTGTCAACCCCCTCTACTGGACCGACGCTCTAGTCGCAAAAGGGTATTTGTTTCTGCACTGATCTGTTCTAACTCAGCAGTTTTCATCCACTCTAGCGGTTCGTTGATCTCGTTAAAGATGCGCTGATTTTCAAACTTATTTTTATTCCCGACCCAAGGACGTTTTTTGTCATTGGGTCGATCGCGATCTGTATTTGTGCGTAGAGATGTACCTACAGTCATAATGATAGTCTGCATGATTTTAACGTCTTCGTTGTCGATTACTTTACTTTGTTTTTTTCTGATTTAAAGGAAAACTTTCTCTTCTCGATCGGATGCTGTGCGATCGGGAAGAGAAAGTTTTTGACCTTCTCGTTCGTTCTCCCTATTCATTCTAGATTACCAGCATTTACTATATCATGTCCGCTGGCATGTTGATATACATTGTCGTTGAGTACCCAGAAACCCGGTTTCGCAGGAGTTACCGGGTTTCTTAGTCCTTGCAGTCGAGAAAGACACCAATTTAGCCCATTATTAATACATATCCTCCCTTCTCAGAGAAAGATCGGCAGGCCAAGTTCCTACCGTAATCGCAGGAAAGTCTAGCGGTGGACGTTCTTTATTTGTGGTTGGTTTCTCTGCCACCGCTTTCTCTGTCACTAACTTTTCCCCGATCGCCAACCGTATTTGATATGTTCCTGGCGAAATATCCGGCGGCAATTGCAATGTGATTTTACTGTCTGCATTCACCGTGGCAATGGTTTCAATTGTTTTCACAATATTCTTCCTCTAACAAACTGTACCTCATCAGCGCCGAATACGCTATATTCCTTGTCGTCGAATATCCAGAAACAGGGTTTCTTAGTCCTTCTACGTTACGTTCCGAACAGGCCATACGCCCAAGCGCGTTTCCTAGGGAAGGACTAAAGTCCTTACTACAAACCTACCGCTAGGGAAGGACTAAAGTCCTTACTACAAACCTACGGCTAGGTAAGGACTAAAGTCCTTACTACAAACCTACGATTCTTTATTCAATGGCAGATGAACGACGCCGACGCCGACGCCGAACATCTGGCTCACTCTTGACCTCACTATCGGCATCTTCGGCTTCAGAATCTCCTTGACCAGTTTCTGATTCCGTGCTTTGCTCCGTAACTATCTCAGAACTAGGCGTTACCTCGGCATTTTCTACCTCGGGCATCTCCCCTGAAGCTACTTCATCATCAGTTACAGATTCCTCTATTGCTGGAGCTGATGATGTGATATTCTCATCAGAGCCTGTTTCCATTTCCGTCAAATCTGCTTCACTCCGATCGCTCTCTGAGGCGGTACTGCGTCCGCTTCGCCCTGGCAGGGTTACGGAAACGATCGCAGATTTAGGATTCTTCACCTCATTGCGGTCCTTTAACATTAGGGGCGAAATCCCCATCAAGGCATACACATCCTGTTCCAAGGGTGTCATTTCTACTTCTATCACCTGTTTGGGTTCCACCGTAGCTTTATGCAGTTGACGCCTCAGCCTCGGCGATAACCGTTCCGTAGAAATAGCTTTCTCTTCCCAGTCATCTTTAGCCTCCTGGAATTGGTCATCTTCACGCTCAGAGGCCCGCCTATCCAGCAACGGCGGTGCGGGAGCTTCTGATTCACCATTCGCCCCGATGCGACGACGACGACGGTTGAGAACCCCACGCTCTTGATAGTTGGGATGATTCGTCAGATCTAGTTCTTGTGCATCATAGGCATTGTTCGGAGCCAGTCGGAGGCCAAGATCGGACAAATTCTCCTGAGGGACTCGATCTCCTGGCAAGATAGGTGCCCCATTCCCCGCCCGGCGCAGTTCTGGAACTGCTTGGCTAGCTGGCATCGCAGAACGATCGATAATAGCCTGTGGGGAACTCTCAGATTCACCCGGTAGACGCAGCAAGTGACCTAACCCATTACAACTGGGGCAAGTCTGACCAAAAATCTCGTAAATATTTTGACCTTGGCGCTTGCGAGTCAATTCCACCAAGCCCAGTTCGGAAAGTTGGGCGATCTGGGGCCTGGCCTTGTCCGCGTTGAGAACCTTATTGAAATGCTCCAGCACTTGCAACTGGTCCCGCCGCGAGTCCATATCAATGAAATCGACAACTATCACCCCAGCTATATTCCGCAGGCGCAACTGACGAGCGATTTCCGTTGCCGCTTCGCAGTTCGTCCACAGCACTGTTTCCCTGGCAGTACTAGACTTGGTGAAGGAACCTGAGTTCACATCAATTACTGTCAGCGCTTCCGTGGGCTCGATGATAATGTAGCCACCTGATGGTAAATCGACTCTGGGTTTGAGGGCTTCCCGAATCGCCGCATTGACCCGGAAATATTCCAGGATGTTAGCCCTCTCCCGGTGATGGTCAACCAAAATGCCTTGGGGTGCTTTACCCCCATTCCACATCATGACTTGTTGCTTCACCCGCTTGACGGCGGTCTGGGAGTCCACCACAATGCGATTGACATAACTACTGTACATATCCCGCAGCACCCGCTGAATAAAATCATCATCGCGATTGAGTAGCGCTGGGGGCTTAGTGGCACTCGCTTCGAGTTGAATAGTTTCCCATTGCTTTTGCAGAAACTCTAAGTCATCCATGATGGCTTCTTCTGCCATCCCTTCAGCTTCCGTTCTCACTAGCAAACCCATACCCGCAGGTTTGATCAAGATTGCTAGTGCTCTCAAACGGTTGCGTTCGTTCTCAGAAACAATCCGCCGGGAGAGATTTACACCTCGCCCATAAGGCATCAGCACTAAATAGCGACCGGGCAAGGTAACATTACCTGTCAGCCGGGGACCTTTGTTTCCCGTCGGCTCTTTCATCACCTGGACTAGGACTTTTTGCTGCGGCATTAATAATTCCGTAATCGCACCGGAGGTCCGCCTTAGTCGTAAAGGTCCTAAGTCGGTGACATGAATAAATCCATTCCGTTCGGCATCTCCAATGTTCACAAAGGCGGCATCTATTCCAGGCAAGACATTCTCGACAACGCCCAGATATATGTCACTTACTTGATGGCTACCCGTAGCCACTACCAGTTCTTGAATTTGATCTGAACTAAATACAGCAGCAAGACGATGCTGCTCAGCGATTATGATTTGCTTCGGCATTCAATTTCCTCAAAAATCCTTGGTAATTTGTTATTGGTAATGGGTTCCTCTGTCTTCTTACTCATTACCAAAACCCAAAGAAAGCTCTAGTGCTACCCACACTTCCTATAAGCACTTAAGCACTCTGTAAAGCATTCCGATGGGAAACTATTTACAGTTTCCTCATTCCACATAATTATTAAAAACCGAGGTTGGCGGAGAAGCATCCAGCCCTGTCATATCCCCCTAAATCCCCCTTCAAAAGGGTGACTTTGAGTTCGGTTCCTCCCCCCTTCAAAAGCTATGCCTTACTCACATATTTCTTAACATTTGTCAGGGAGTGGGGGAGTGGGGGAAGGGGGAGTGGGGAGAATGTCAATCGGTATTTGTTATATTTAGACAGATGTTCACAAATATAACAAATTAATCTGGTTCCCTGATTATTTCCTGGTGAGTAATTCTCCATAAATTGAAGTATTTATCGAGAAAGAGAGCGGCAAAAAAGTCAATCCCCAGGCAAATGTTAACCCTTGCACCATCAGGATGAGCAAGATTGTTTTGAATTATGTGAGTAATGGTAAGCTTCAAAAGGGGGGCTTTGAGTTCCGCTCCCTTTCTTCAAAAGGGGGGCTTTGAGTTCGGTTCCCCCCTTTCTAAGGGGGGCTAGGGGGATCCTTCAGTGCCGCACAACATCTCCTGATTTTATTACTCCCCCCAAAGATTGGATGCGCCCCTTAAACATCTCTCAGCTATCACCTGTAACTCATACCTTTTTGGAAAAACAATGCTACAACGCAGCTTAATCTAAATGCTATTAGTCGGTTTTAACTCATATCTTGCACCATTCTCAACTAGAGGCGGAGCCTCAATAGCTCGTTCCCAGGCGGAGCCAGGGAACGAGGGGAAAAAACACTTTATCCACAAGGCTTTCAGTCGGTTTTCAACCGACTTTAGCTATTAGCCGTGGGTTTGAACCCACGGCGGGCCATGAAGCTAATCGAGAATTGTGCAAGATGCCAGTTTTAACCTACTGACGCCAGGGTTTTAACCCCGGCGGGATGACAGCAAAGTGAGGGAATTTCTCCGCACAGAATTTTAGCAACCTTTTTTCCAAAATGGTATCACACATTTCCAGTCCCGAATTGGTAGCAGACAAGATTTGATGAATTAATTTTTGCAATTCTTTGCGAGGCTTTGATAACTTGCCATTATAGCCTGTCGATTACCTTTGCCAATGATTTTAGGCTAATGGATCGCGAATCAATTGGCAAGTTATGAGGCCGTCCCACCTAGTATCAACCGACTGCGATGAATGTGCAGTAGAGAAAAGCTGCGGTGGGTAACTTGTTCGAGCATATAAATTACCTCAGCGGGTCGCAACAAGGTGCCGTCATTGCGGCAGGATCCTCGGTAGCGGAAGACTGCGCTATTCTCTGGGCCTGTCTCGGATATTTCCAATGCTTCCAGGCGCGATCGTAGATTCACCCTTTTGAGCTTACCAGATTTTGTAGTGCCCTCCAACCATATTACCTCAGTTGCTTTCACCGCCTCAATCCATTCTCTCCAACTTGAACCCGATGCTGCATCTCCAGCATCTTTAACGTAACAAAGATATTCTGCTTGGTCCAACTCTCTCGTTGCCAAGAGCATCTTCAAATCTACATCCAATACCTCGTAAACTGGAATCTCCTCAGGTAGTTGCGCTACCAACTTTTCGCGGAAAGTTTCCACCGACATGGGTTCTGTCAGTTCAAACTCCACGATCTCGCCAGTGCTAGTTGCCCCCAAAGGCAACGCAGAAGCGATCATAATCCTCGGTCCCGGATGGTATCCCCCAGTATAGGAGATCGGGAGTGAGGCTCGTCGCACCGCCCGATCGAACATGCGCACCAAATCTAGATGGCTAACCATGGCCATACCTCCCTGCTTGCCAAACCAGACCCGCAACCGCTGTTGTTTTTCTTGGTTGGGAGTATAGTGGCCAGCAAATTCCGGTATTGGTGGGGGCTTGATAACAATATTATGACCAAAATCTGTGCCACAAACACCACAGTGAGAACATCCCTCAAAGGAACAGTCTGGAACAGTCGCTGCGGCCAAAGCTTTTTGGAAATCAGCTTTTAACCATTGCTTATCTATCCCCGTATCTATGTGATCCCAAGGCAACCGAATGTCGAGATCCCCTTGTTCCCCCTCGCAGGCATTCCATTCCCCCCGTTCCACCTGCCGGTATTTCCAACTCAGACCCGCCTCATCTATCGCTTCCGTCCAAGCTGCGAAAGCGCGGTCTAAGCTTTCCCACCAGGCATCCATGCCAGCGCCCAGTTCCCAAGCCCGACGTACTACCGGTCCTAAGCGGCGGTCGGCCCTACCGAGAAAATCTTCCATGGCCGAGAGTCTGACATCGGTGAAATTCACCTTCAGGCCCTTCATGGACTGAAACTCTGCCCGCAGTAACTCCTGCTTCCGTTCCAACTCAGCGGTTGACACTGAATGCCACTGAAAAGGCGTATGGGGTTTGGGGGTAAAGTTAGAAATCGTCAGATTAACCAGTAGGCGTTTTCTACCCCGACCGCGACATTCCTGCTGTAACCACCGGACCGTCTCGGCAATTCCCAATACATCTACATCCGTTTCACCGGGCAACCCGATCATAAAGTATAGCTTAACTTTATCCCAGCCTTGCTCGTAGGCAGTTTTCACCCCTCTAAGCAATTCTGCATTAGTCAAGCCTTTGTTAATGATATCCCGCATCCGCTGGGTGCCTGCTTCCGGGGCAAAGGTCAGGCCGCTAGTCCGGGTACCCCCGATGATTTTAGCAATGTTTTCGTCAAATCTGTCTACCCGTTGACTGGGCAGGGACAGGGAAATATTTTTATCTTTGAGCCGATTTTTGATTTTCATGCCCACTGCTGGCAATGCCAGATAGTCCGAACAACTGAGGGACAGGAGGGAAAACTCATTGTAACCCGTCTTGAGCATGCCCTGTTCTACTGCCTCTACTACCTTGTCCGGTTCCACATCTCGCGCCGGTCTCGTCAGCATCCCCGGTTGGCAGAAACGACAGCCCCGAGTACAGCCCCGCCGCACCTCGATCGTCAGCCGGTCATGGACTGTTTCTCCATAGGGAACCAGTCCTATTGAGTATTCTGGCATGGGAGTAGCTACTCGCCGCAGGATCTGTTTGGGTACATCCGGACGGTTGGGATGGACCGAACCATCTGCGGCCATGTCATAAAACTCAGGTATATATACACCCTTTACTTGGGCCAAGTCTAGCAATAGTGCTTCGCGGTCGAGAGATCGAGTTTTACCTGCTGCTAATACATTACCTATTTCTGGTAGCAGTTCTTCCCCATCTCCCAGGGCGATGAAGTCCAGGAAGTCTGCGTAGGGTTCTGGGTTAGAGGTTGCCGTTGGGCCACCGGCAAAGATTAGGGGATAGTTCCCCTCTCGCCGTTCTTGCCAGGTGAGGGGTATGCCCGCCAGGTCCAGCATTTCCAGGATGTTCGTGGCACCCAGTTCGTAGCTGAGGCTAAATCCGATAATATCAAAGTCTGTCAGCGAACGGCGGGACTCCACTGCAAATAGCGGTGTTTGGGTGCTGCGCAGTTTTGCTGCTAGGTCTGGTGCCGGCAGATATGCCCGATCGCACAGTTGGCGAGGCATAGCATTCAAAATATTGTAGAGGATGACATGCCCGAGACTGGAAGCGCCCACCTCATATAGATCTGGGTAAGTCAGCACCCAGTACACATCTGCCGAGTTCCAAGGCTTGTGAACTGAGTTTAATTCATTTCCCAGGTAACGACTTGGCTTAATTATCTCTGGGGCCAATAACTTTTCGACTGGGACTACCACGAACAAACCTCACTAAGCAATTCAAAATTCTCTCATTCAAAATTGGGAAAGCCTCTTAGAGCCAGGGTTTCAGCTCTTGGGCCTATGCACTTTCAATGCGCTACAGCTTACTCTCTCACTATCATAGCTGCACCGAACGAGCTGCACCTACCGGTTCTACCTGACTTGGTGCTTTTGGTCCAGTTTAGCTATTCTAGTCTATTTTCTACGGCCTGGGCCCTGTTTATCGGCAAGGGGTCTGCCGACCAGTCATGAGGCCCTCCTGCCGATGTCTTGTATTGCATGCTACTGCAACTCCCTCCATTTTACCACATAATCTTCTTTAATTCTCTGTTTTCGGTGATGAACATCACTTTATATCTCCGCAATAGATCACTTTTACTGGCAATTATTCAGGAGATAATTTAAGTATAGCAAGAAGATTATTTTAGTAAATGAGTTGGGATTTTTACCATGAAAGCGACAAATGTTATTCGTCAGCTAGTAGAACGAGTCCTTTACATCAAGAAACTTACCCCTGAGATCGAAAATGAAATTAATACCGAACTGACGCGACTGGGTTATATTTCTGATGTTGATTACGAGGCCCTGGAACTGATGATGGCTGAGATGGACGCTGGTCGGATTCAATTAGTACCTAGCCCATAAGCTAGATAGCATGTAATATTGGTGAGAGTTTTGGGTGGGAAATTAATTTCGCTCTCAAGCAATCAGGGTGCTTAAACATAGTGATGTCTGGCGGGAAAAATATTGTGAATATAATTATTTTCATGCTGGCAAATATGGGTAATTATTAGGTAGAGGATTTGGTGTGGCTGAAATTCGCGGTTCATATTCACTGGCTCTGATGTCTGCCTCTATCGGGGTTACCCCCTGTCTGATTTCAGTATTGACAAATGTACCCCAGATGTCTGTCAGATCGAATAATTGAATGCTATAAAAAATATTAACACTCAATGGCGATCGCCAGGGTAATTCGGCCTACTAGTTGTCAATTGTGGAGGTGGAGAAAAGCAGTAGCATAAAAATATTATTCTGTCAACTGCCAAAATATGGCCAGCAGCAGGGTGGAATTAGCCCGATGGCGCGATAGCATGACATTTGAGACAGAAAGAGGTGAAGCAATATGTCCGTACAAACTCTAGATAAGCCAAAGACTACTCGTAAACTAGCCCCTCGCTATCGGGTGCTACTTCATAACGACGACTTCAATAGTATGGAGTTCGTGGTGGAGGTGTTGCTGAAGACGGTCAGCAGTCTGACGGAACCCCAGGCTGTCAGTATTATGATGGAAGCCCACAATAATGGGATTGCTTTGGTGATAGTCTGTGCCCTGGAACATGCTGAGTTCTATTGCGAAAATTTGAAGCTTCACGGCCTGACCAGTACCATTGAACCAGAGGACTAGCCATTTAGCTGGCTATCCGGCCCCAGTCCGGATGGCTATCTTCCTATTGATTTTATTGTTGCTTTGGGTTCCCCTGGCAGCACCAATCTATTTGTGGGTGGGCGATCGCAATGCGGTCAGCATCATCACGATGGCCCTGCTGTACGGGGAATTTATCTTTCTAGTCAGGCTGTGGGGTAAGAGGGTTTACGGACAACCCCGAGTATTGCAGGGCTATGGTCTGAAATTAACTAGACAGAATGGTTTAGAACTGCTAGCAGGACTCGGCCTGGGCCTGGTTAGCATCCTGTCTATGTTGACTGTCCAGGAACTTCTGGGTTGGCTTGACTGGCGGCTACCCGGTGCATTCCGGCCAGTAATAATTCCCGAAGGGTTACTGGTGGCTTTGGCAGTGGGCTTTGCAGAAGAGTTGTGCTTCCGAGGCTGGCTGCTGGATGAGTTACAGAGAGATTATACGATCGAGGCGTCACTCTGGCTTGACGCTTTTTTATTTGCCCTGCTGCACTTTATTAAACCTCTTCTGGAAATGATCCGGACAGCGGCTCAGTTTCCGGGTTTGCTGCTGCTGGGGTTGAATTTGGTTTGGGCTAAACGTTCTACTCGCGGACGCCTCGGTTTCCCGATCGGTCTCCACGGGGGGTTAGTTTGGGGCTATTATATCGTTAATGTCGGTCAGTTGCTGGCCTATTCTCCACAAGTCCCTACCTGGGTAACTGGTATTGATGGTAATCCTTTGGCTGGGTTGGTGGGGTTGATCTCTTTGGGCGCGATCGCTGTTTTTCTGAGGATGATTTCTCGGCGATACAATGTCACCCACACACCGCCGCCGCCGCCCCAACCCTAAAGGGTCGGGCTACATGAACAAAGCCCGCCTGCGCGGGCTTTACGTTATGATTACCACCTGATATAATTGACAGTAAATATCATATTTACGCCTAGAGGATAAGATGGAAGAAGTTAAGCTAATCTCCAAGCACCCTAACTTACGGTCTCTAATAGAAGGGGCGATCGCCGCTGCACTGCAATCTACGGAAGCAGGTATCCGGCGCACGTCCGATAGCCTGTAAGAATTTGAAGCTAAGTATGAGTTATCTACAGAGGATTTTCTGCGTCGCTTCAACAATAATGAGTTTCAGCATACATTAGATTTTGACGAGTGGATGGGAGAAGCTTGGATGCTGGAAAGTATACTCAAAGACAAAGATAGAATCAAGGAGATCGAATACCATAGAGGATAACATGAAATGGAGATTGAGATTTAAGCTGCGGGCCTATTCACCAGTAGACCAGAAACCAGGTTTTGCCGGCAAAACCTGGTTTCTTAACAATATCAGAGATTACCCAATCCAGAAATAATCCGCCTACCCAAGGTTAAGGACTCCCGAGTCTTATTAGCTAAGTCGGGAAATGTATTATCATAATCAGATTGATTGCGATAAAGGCGCAATCTGTTCAACCTGTTACCGATATTTTTCCGCACTTGTTCTTCGCTATTCCTGAATTGGTCGATCACATACTGGTGGGTGTTTTGGGTGGGAATTGTCAAACCTTCCCGTTCTTGCAAATAATTTCGGGCTTTGATGAAAGCAGCATAATAGGCGCGACTAATAGCCGATCGCATTTTGGCTTCATCTGTAGTTTTTTCTGCAAGTTCCCGTGCTAGATGTAAATATTGCGACCAATCAAAACTCATGTTCTACTCAAAACAGATAATCATTTTTCCTTGAGAGCGAGGTTCAGCATCGAACCACCAATCATAGTCAATGCGTTCCAGCAGATCGATCCTTTCTTCCGCATCAAGATTTTCCGGTCTGGTAAGAAAGACTGCTAGCTGCGGGTTATAAATTTCCGGATCGGTGATATATTGCAGAAACAGCCGTGAGTTGGGAAAATGTTTGCGAATTGGACCGTGGGCTTCTTGTAATAGGGGAACCAGAAATGGATTTGACTCCAGAAAATCATAGACTGCTTGGGGTTCCTTGAAGCTGTACAACTTTTCTAGAGATTCTATTTCATTTCTAGAGATTCTATTTCAGTTCGATCGAGAGTTGAATTTGCTACGCTGGCGCTTTTTTGGCCGCCGTCCCCCGGTTTTTTTACAGCTTTTGCCAGGTTATGCAACTGAAACAGTGCGTTCTCTTTATCATCTTTGTCTAGGTTCGACTCCGATGCGATCGCGTCTTGCAACTGGGCCAGCAATTCCTTGATTCCAGGTTTATGTTTACTCGGTTCTGGGGAGTCTGGCAATGAGGCGATCGCCACCGTTCCTGTCCCGCCTAAGCCTGTGCTTGTTTGCGTGTTTGTCATATCTCACCTCTTAGATATCTCTTTCTCACCATTATATCAGTTCCCGTGCTAGATGCAAATATTGCTATTCAAAATTGATAAACATTTTTCCTTGCGATCGGGGTTCAGCATCAAGCCACCAATCATCATCAAGGCGTTCCAGGAGATCGATCCTCTCTTCGACGTCCATATTTTCCGGTCTGCTAATATAGATTGCTAGTTTCGGGTTATAAATTTCCGGATCTGTGACGTATTTCAGAAACAGCCGTGAATTGGGAAAATGTTTGCGAATCTCTCCGTGGGCTTCTTTTGGCTACGCCGGTGCTTTTTTGGCCGCCGTACCCCGATTTTTGTACAACTTTTGCCAGGTTTTTCAACTGTGAGAGCGCGTTCTCTTTATCATCTTCGTCTAGGTTCGACTCCGATGCGATCGCGTCTTACAACTGGGCCAGCAATTCCTTGATTCCGGGTTTATGTTTACTCGGTTCTGGGGAGTCTGGCAATGAGGCGATCGCCACGGATACTGTACCGCCTAAGCCGGTGCTTGTTTGCGTGTTTGTCATATCTCACCTCTTTGATATCTCTTTGTCACCATTATATCAGTTCCCGTGCTAGATGCAAATATTGCTATTCAAAATTGATAAACATCTTTCCTTGCGATCGGGGTTCAGCATCCAACCACCAATCATCATCAAGGCGTTCCAGGAGATCGATCCTCTCTTCGACGTCCATATTTTCCGGTCTGGTAATATAGATTGCTAGTTCCGGGTTCTAAATTTCCGGATCTGTGACGTATTTCAGAAACAGCCGTGAATTGGGAAAATGTTTGCGAATCTCTCCGTGGGCTTCTTATTATAGACTGCTTGGGGTTCCTTGAAGCTGTACAACTTTTCTAGAGATTCTATTTCAGTTGGATCGAGGGTTGAATTTGCTAATCCGCCGTCCCCCGGTTTTTTTACAGCAGTTGCCAGGTTATGCAACTGTTTCAGTGCGTTCTCTTTATCATCTTCGTCTAGGTTCGACTCCGATGCGACCGCGTCTTGCAACTGGGCCAGCAATTCCTTGATTTCGGGTTTATGTTTACTCGGTTCTGGGGAGTCTGGCAATGAGGCGATCGCCACCGATCCTGTCCCGCCTAAGCCGGTGCTTGTTTGCGTGTTTGTCATATCTCACCTCTTGGATCTATTGAATATAGAAATGCCAACTGCTGCTATCAATCCAATTCCCGATCCGATCAAAACCTTCCACAGTGGAGATTTAAGAGATTGCCACGCCTCTAACGCCTCTGCTGCATCCCGGTAACGCTGGCTAAAATGATAGCGCACCATTTTGTCTAAAATATCTGCTAGCTCGGGATTAACCTGTGCCCGATCGCGCCAAATGACTTCCAACGTGTTAGGATCTTTTTGTAATCTGTCAGGCGTTACGCCTATAATGGCTTGAATACCAATCATTCCCACAGCATAGACATCGCTGCAATATTTGGGCACACCCGATGCTTGTTCACCCGGCATATAGCCAGGAGTGCCAACAGCAACCGATACTACCGTTTGCCCCTGATGATTAGGCATTAAGGTGGTAATTTCCTTAACCGCCCCAAAGTCAATCAGTACAATCTTGCCATCTTTCTGGCGACGCATTAGATTTTGGGGCTTGATATCTCGGTGGATGACATTGTTCTCATGGACAACCTTCAAAACTTCCAGGATGTCCTGCAACAGTTTAACCACTTCCTTCTTACTCGACCGTTTACCTGGGGTGAGTTCTTTGCTGAGCTCCTGCCCATCAACGAATTCCTGGACGAGATAAAATTCCCCATTTTCTTCAAAGTGGGCGAAAAGTCGGGGAATTTGGTAGCTGTCATTGCCTAACTTGTACAGAACCTGTGCTTCCGAGTCGAAAAGGTGTCTAGCAACTGACAAAACTTTTGGATTGGGAGGATTTCGGCTTCAGGTGTTTGACCACACACTGAGGATTTCCAGGTAAATCTCGGTCTTCAGCCAGGTAGGTGTCCCCAAATCCCCCGCTTCCCAGCTTTTTGATGATGTAATAGTGATTCCGCAGTGTTATTCCCGGCACCAGCATGATATTCACCTTTAGTAGTAGCTTTATTTATTTTGCCATAAGCGATCGGGCGCTCTTCTGTGACCAGTGACCAGTGACTGAGGCCAATTGACAGGTTGTCTACTACCGGTAGCGTTCAGGTGGACTGTCTCCTCTACACTGGACTCTTGTGAACCGGATATAAGCAGCTATTTCTCCAAATTTTGACAATAGGGACGAAGCACTTGCGCCTTTCGGACCGGGCGATCGTATCCTACCGGTAGCACTACCGGCGATCAGAGGGAAAATTTTTCACTCCCAACCTGGCAAAATGTGGTTATACTGTTTTAAGTAAGCTACAATAACTCAAGTTGCTACCTATAAAAAATTATACGTCCGAAACAGCCATTTTTGGCAATTGAATCCACCCAAATGCCATTTTGGGGTAAATTACAAGGCGATCTGGGATGATTTTGGTTGATCTTGACCTTGATTTTCGTGGGTGACTAGCTCAACGGTAGAGCACTGGACTCTTAATCCATTGGCTCAGGGTTCGAATCCCTGGTCACCCATAGCCCCAAACCTTTGATATCTAAGGCATTGCCGGAAGTCGCCTCAGCGATTTCCGGCTACTTTCAGCCAACCGAACATCTGGTCTACCGTCAACTCTAAGCTAACTTCCTCCAGACAAGGCAGTAGCATATCGCCGGTGAACTCGGAGGGCAGCCGATCTCCCCGATAGGCTAGCACCACCCGATCGATCGGGTCAATTAGCCAACCAATCTCGCATCCATGACGCAAGCAATGCAAAATCTTGCAGGTGACTCGGGTGAGACTCCGGTCTGGAGAAAGAATTTCTATTACCCAGTTGGGCGCAAAATCAATTCCCGTACTGATGATTTCTCCATGTTCGTCGATCGGGATGCGGATGCTAGCAAGCACTGCTATATCTGGCACGATCGATCTTCCTCCAAAGGTACAGCGCAGTTCGGGAAATGCTTCATAGCTTCGATCTATATTAATAGCACTTGCCAAGCGCGATCGCAGGCGACTGTGTTTTCCACCTGGCATGGGTTTGGTCCAAACAACTCCTTCTATAAACTCCCAAGCAGGGGATGAGTCAATATCTGGTAGTTGTAAGAAATCTACCAAGCTTCCACAGTTAGGAAGTGCGATCGTCATAACAATATCCCATAGTGATATTAGATATTCTTACCAAATACATTTCATAGCAAATACCTTTGTGATAACATTTTTTGCTCGTTCCCTGGCTCCGCCTGGGAACGCACACCCAAGGCTCTGCCTCCAGGTGGGCCCGCTGTCATCAACTGGAGGCTCTGCCTCCCAATGTTCGTTCCCAGTCTCTGGCTGGGAACGAGGTAACGATGAACATTTATTAGGAAGCTAGCTGGGTGACATTTGTGCCAATTACGCAAGCCCGATCGAGATTAACGCCAGTCAAATTAGCGCCTTCCAACTCAGCACAGAGGAGATTTGCCCCCATCAAAGCAGCACCTGCGAGATTAGCACCCCGCAAATCAGCTTCCTCTAGATTAGCTTCACTCAAAGAAGCCCCCTGCAAATCAGCGTAACTCAAATCCGCACCTTTGAGGTTAGCATTATTGAGATTTGCCCCCCGCAACTCCGCACCTCGCAAGTCAACTCCCTGCAAGTTAACGCCCATTAAATTCGCACCACTCAAAAACGCACCTGCTAAAGATGCCTGAGTCAGTTTTGCCCCCATGAAATTAGCGCCCCGCAGGTTACTACCCCGCAAATCAGCAGTTGTTAAATCCGCTTGCATCAAATTAGCACCCAGCAGATTTGCTCGTAAATCTGCCGATTCCAACTGGGCCCCAATCATGTTAGCACCATCTAGACGCCCCCCTTTCAGGTTACAACCAGAAAGATCCGTCCCCACTAGGGTTGCACCTGCCAGATTAACCCGTTCCATCTGACTTCCCGAAAGAGCTTCGTCTTCTAAATCAGCCCCGGCTAGCTGCTTGATTTTACCCGATCGTATTGCTTCAATATCCATTAGACCTGTTAAAAGAGAATCTCAATTCACAACTTTTTATCCTTTAGCCCTTAGCTGAGGGGATGCCAAGCAAGCTACCCGTGCCCGCAACTACTTCCCCGATCGCCCAAGCATTAATATTATACTGGGCAAACCAGGAAATTGCCCCGTTTACTTGGTCAGGTGGTACCAGCAGCACGAACCCGATGCCCATATTAAAGGTATTAAACATGGCATCGGGACTAACCCGACCCGCCTGGGCGATTATATCAAAAATTGCCGGGACGGTCCAACTGCTGGCGTCAATGCGGAGGGACTGGTCTTTACCCAGACAGCGGGGCAAGTTTTCTGGTAAACCGCCCCCAGTGATGTGGGCCATGCCGTGAATTTCCAGTCCTACACGACGGGCCTCTAACACTGGTTTAACATAAATCTGAGTCGGTGTTAATAAAACTTCCCCTAAGCTGCGACCAGATAGCATTTCTGGGGAATGGTCCCAGCCCAGGCCAGACTCTGCTACTATTTTTCTCACGAGACTAAAGCCATTACTGTGGACGCCACTACTTGCTAAGGCGATCGCCCGATCGCCCAGCTTTACCTGAGAGGGATCGACAATCATACTTTTTTCCACAATGCCCACCACAAAACCCGCCATATCGTAATCTCCTGGGGAATAAAAACCGGGCATTTCTGCGGTTTCGCCCCCCAGTAAAGCACACCCGGCCTGCTGGCATCCTGCCGCGATGCCTGCGACTACCTGAGTTAACTGGGCTTGATTTAATTTCCCAGTTGCCAAATAATCCAAAAAAAACAGCGGTTCCGCCCCTGAAGTCAGCACGTCATTCACGCACATAGCGACTAGCTCGATGCCCACAGTGTCGTGGATATCGAGTGCCGTTGCCAGTTTCAACTTGGTGCCGACTCCATCCGTGCCCGAGACTAAAACCGGTTCTTTGTAGCCGCTGGGAAGGGCGAATAACCCGCTAAAACCTCCCAGTCCACCTAACACTTCCTTTCGCCGGGTGCTTGACACCATCGATCTGATGAGATCGACAAACTCGCGACCAGCTTCTACATCAACACCTGCTTGTTTGTAGTCCATATTTTTTTCTATCTATGTTTATTATTCTAGATACACTGCATATTTACAAAAATATTAATCTCGTAGGTTGGGTTGAGGCACGAAACCCAACCCGCGAGATGTTGTTAGCGAAGCCTGTTGTCCTTGTTGGGTTTCAGTCAACCCAACAAAGAGATGTCATGCATCTTCGTTGCACCCATTATTCTTTTCTTTCCCTCTGTCTCCCTGGGAACGCTTATTAGAGAATCTGCCTCCCAATCCTGTAATAGTAAATAAAACTATCTTTTTCACGCTTTTCTCCGTGTCATAATTGACTCGTAAATCATCTTTTATTACTTAATACCTCGCCAACACATAATAACACATTTACTGCCTCGACATGATAACTATAACTAATGATCGTGATAATCGAGGTTTATCATTTTTCCATAACGGCTCTGGCAAGAGCGCAGTATTTTGTATTGGTTTTAGTAAAAATATTAATGAATGCCAAATATCTATCTAAAGATAGAACCAAAAAAAGATTTAATGGTCAATCATGACAGGTGTTTTCCGCAAAGTGGAAACAGAAAGAGAAAGAACTAGCAGTTGCATCTACAGCAATTCGCAGATTTGCTGCGATCGTAAATAGCGTTTTCAGATAACTTTAACAAAGGATAGGGAAGCAGCAAAGCCTATGCATCAAAAAGTTGGAAAGAGGATCGCAACTGCCCTGATCTTAACAGGGATAGGATTATCAAATCACCTGGAACAAACAAAACTAACTTCTGTTCGCGATGTGGAGAAAATTCCAGCAACTGCGCCTCGCCTTTTATCTGACTTAGCCGATCGCTTGACAGATATAGTCAAAGTGGAATCGTCCGCTTGGGCCACGGAGAAGATCGGAAGTGCGATCGGGCGATCGGGGGAAAAGCAGTGGCACGGTTATAGCCAGAAGGGTTGGGCTTCCTGGTATGGTCCAGGGTTACATGGCAATCTTACCGCTAGTGGTGAAAGATTCAACCAGTACGATCTGACAGCTGCTCATCGGAACTTGCCCTTTGGCACCTGGGTGAGGGTGACAAATCTGAATAATAACCTCAGCGTCGTGGTTCGCATTAACGATCGGGGTCCATATATACGAGGTCGGATCATCGATGTTTCCGCTGCGGCGGCGCAGGAGGTAAGGATGCGACAGTCTGGGGTGGTTCCAGTGCGTGTAGATGTTCTGGGTAGGTAGCCTCTTTCAACTATCATCTATCATGAAAGCAGGTACACTTCTGTATACCTAGGAAAGTCGATCGGTCATTACTTGACAGGGAGAAAAAAAGTGCGCCTGTATAGGACGGTTGCGGCACTGCGCTGTTACTTAGAACAGCAGCGATGCCGAGGCGAAAGCAAAGATAATGAGTTAAAAGGGCATAAATCGATCGGCCTAGTACCGACGATGGGAGGATTACATGCTGGTCATCTGAGCTTGATCGAACGGGCGAGGCGAGAAAATGATATCTGTGTAGTCAGCATCTTTGTCAACCCTCTGCAATTTGCCCCGACGGAGGATTTGCAACAGTATCCCCGCAATTTGGAAGGGGACCAGCAACTATGCGCCCAAGCAGGGGTGGATGTAATTTTCGCCCCCACTGCTGTGGAAATGGAAGTCGAAAATGGCATCGCGATAGCGGTGGTTCCGCCTGACTCTATGATTAAGCGGTTGTGCGGTCTCTCTCGATCGAGTCATTTCCAGGGCGTAGCTACGATCGTGACTAAACTATTTAACATCGTCAAGCCTCAGCGGGCCTATTTTGGTCAGAAAGATGCCCAGCAACTGGCAATTATCCGCCGTCTGGTAGCCGACCTTAACTTAGAACTGTCCGTTGTTGCTTGTCCCATCGTCCGAGAAGAGTCGGGACTGGCATATAGTTCCCGCAATCAATATCTGACAGCGTCGGAAAAAGAAGTCGCCTCAGTATTATATCGCGGCTTGCAGCAAGCCGAACGGCTATTTAAAGGAAAAGAGCGATCGCGCCAAGTTTTGCTCTCAGCATTTCAGTCCATTGTAGCAGTGGAAAAACAGGTACAGTTGGAGTATGTTGATTTGGTTGACCCAGATACCCTGAGCCCTTTGGACAAAATAGAGGATAAAGGACTGTTAGCCTGCGCCGCCCTGGTCGGTTCCACTCGCTTGATCGATAATATAGTCCTGGGGGTACGCCAACCAATAGTGGCGATCGATGGTCCAGCGGGGGCCGGAAAATCCACTGTCGCCCGTCTGGTGGCTGAGGGTTTAGGATTACTTTATCTTGATACTGGGGCCATGTACCGGGCTGTAACCTGGTTGGTGCTGCGATCGGGCATCAATGTGACAGATGAACCAGAGGTAGCAGAATTAGTCAGCAACTGTCAAATTCAACTAACTCCTACAGAAGTATGGATCGATAGTCATAACGTCACCCAAGAAATTCGTAGCAGAGAAGTGACATCCCATGTATCCGCGATCGCCGCCCAAAAAACCGTGCGTCGAGTCATGGTTAAAGAACAGCAGCGCTGGGGCGAAAAAGGAGGCATAGTTGCCGAAGGGCGGGACATTGGTACTAATGTATTCCCTGATGCGGCACTGAAAATCTTTTTAACAGCTTCTGTCGGAGAACGGGCACGCAGGCGTCAGCAAGATTTGGCCAAACAAGCAGCCGATAATATTAGTATAAAACAGTTGGAGAAAGAAATAGGAGATCGGGACTTATTCGACAGCAGTCGCAGCATAGCGCCGTTAAGAAAAGCAGTTGACGCCATTGAAATCCAAACAGATAATCTCAGCATTAATGAAGTAACGGAGCGAATTATTAGCCTCTACCGCCAGAAAGTAACACCCCAGTCAGTTGCTTAGAATTATATCATGTCCGGATGATTAACCGTAATAAAAAAGATCTCTGCGTAGGTTGGGTAGAGCGGCTACGCCTTCGCTAGCGAAACCCAACAAAGCGCGGCACGGGGTTGGGTTTCGTGCCTCAACCCAACCTACAGATGCGACAATTTTTATTATGGGCATTCAACCCGACATGATATTAGAACAGATTGAGAAGTTTAGAAACCCGGTAACTTCTGCGAAACCGGGTTTCTGGGCATCTTTTAGTTCGCAAATCAAATCGGATCGCTAATAGCTAATAGCTAATTGCTGATAGCTTCTCTTGGGGAGAATAGACAGATCCCGTCGCCTGAGAGCGTGCCCACTGGCGATAATGCAATAACAGTTGGTTCATCAATCGTTGTTTAATCGTCAATAGAACACTTGCGAGTAGAGTATTTCCCGATGCCTCCATAATTGCCGCAGGCGTGAGATTCAAGGGAGGAGGCACTTCTACCTTCACCTCTAGGTCCGCCTTTCCACTCAAGTAAGTGAGGCCATGTCGCTCTTCAGAATAAAGTTTCCCTACCAGGTTAAAAGCAAATCGTTGATTGATATACTTGATCCCACGAATTTCACAGGCTACTGACTGCAAGTGAATCGTTCCATTGTCCCCCGCCCACACTCTCATATCGACCGTTGGTTGTAACGAGAAAATCATGAAGGTCAACGGGCGCATTTTCAGGCGAAAATATTCCTCGCTCAGCTGCAATATCTGACTAGAACAGGTCAAGGCATCCACCAAGCGCTTCGGCTTGCGCAGATAATGCCGAATCGAAACCGACTCATCCGGTACCGCCAGTTCAACCGATTGGGAAGCAAAAAACCTGGTATACATGAGAGATATGTTAAAGTAAGTTACCTTGTGTAAATATATTTTACAATTTTTAAGCTTATCTCACCCAGTGTCAGTTGTGGGTTTGATTTTATGTCAAAAAATATATGTCAAAAGATATATCTTAGCTATCCAATGGTATAATAATCCAGGGGACATTAACCATTAATCTGATTTAGAATGACAATAGTAGCGAGCGTGGGTTCCAAATCGCCCACCCTCGCAGATAATCAGCCAATTTGCAATTTGCAATAAGTAATATAAAATTCGAGCGCAATAATTCTATGGCAGTATCGATCGCCCATTTAGGCCCCACAGGGACTTATTCAGAAGCAGCGGCGCTCTCTGTTGCCCGATCGCTGCAATATCTAGGAGAGGAAACACTCTTAGTTGCTTGTCCCAGTATTGCCCGGGCGATCGAGACAGCAGCAGAAGATGGGGCCCAGCTTGCAGTTGTGCCAGTAGAAAATTCTCTCGAAGGTACTGTCACGATTACCCTAGATACCCTATGGCAACTGGACAAGCTGCAAATCCAGCAGGCTTATGTCTTGCCAATTTCTCATGCACTGCTATCACTTGCTAGCAACCTGTCGGAAATCAAAACAGTTTATTCTCATCCCCAGGCCCTAGCCCAGTGCCACGGGTGGTTGAAAAAATTCCTCCCAGAAGTGCAGTTAATTCCCACTAACTCGACCACCGAAGCATTAAAGTATCTAGACTCCGATCGTCAAGCAGGCGCCATCGCCTCTCGAAGGGCAGCGGAACTCTACCAGAAACCAGTATTAGCCTACCCCATCAACGACCATCCCGACAACTGTACCCGCTTCTGGGTGCTCAGCCTACAACCATCTCCCTTCTTCGGTTCCCCCGAAGAGGATAAAAGTCATACCTCCATCGCCTTCAGCGTTCCTGCCAATGTTCCGGGATCCTTAGTCAAACCCCTACAGGCTTTTGCCAGTCGGGGTATCAACCTCAGCCGCATAGAATCCCGTCCCAGCAAGCGATCGCTCGGAGACTATGTTTTCTTTCTGGACCTGGAAGCCGACGCCAAAGCCCCATCAACCCAAGCCGCACTTGCCGAACTAACAGCTTACACTGAAGTCCTGAAAATCTTTGGCAGCTACAACATTCAATTTTTTACCAATGATCGATGATGAATTATGAATTACTAATTGCTAATCGAGAATTGTTAATTGACTATGCAACCATTCTCCATTTTCCTCGTTCCCTGGCTCTGCCTGGGAACACGCTGCGCTATGCTCAATTTTGTTCGTTATTATTAAAGTCATTGAACGTGTCCTTGAGCGCCGTGCGGGCCGCTAACTGATTGCGAGTGTTATTGAGAATTTCCGCTTCCCGTTCCAGTCTATCCGACGTAGATTGCATTTCTAGTAGGGCTTGTTGTTCTCCCGCCGCACCATATAGATTGCTAGCCACCCAATAAGACAATTCTTTCGGTAAGTCAGGAATCTTGTCGGGCAATTCTATTTCTTTATCAGTCAGCTTTGCCGATAGATGAACCACATCCTTTAGCAGCTGATTTACCGAAGACGCCAGCGGTCTCAAATCCTTTACTGGCGGCTCATCCGAAATCCACTCTACCAACCCTACCCGATAGGGCTTTTCCCTAACATACTCCAACACCCGGAATCGCTGCTGTCCGAGGGTCAACATTTTCATCCGATCGTCTGGCAACCGTTGATATTGTAAAATTTCTGCACAGCACCCCACCGCTGCGGCTTTCTCTTCCACTGGAGTCCACATCAACACTCCAAAGCGGCGATCCTCCTCTAGGATCGTGTTCATCATCATCCGGTAGCGAAACTCGAAGATGTGCAGTGGCAGGGGTCTGCCGGGAAACAGCACAACTTCCGGTAGGGGAAACAGCGGCAGTTCTCGAACACCTATAGATGAAGAGGATGTCATTTTTCTTTCCATCCCGGGTAATGGTTTATCATGAATTGTAATTTTAACAAAACTAAACGGGACACTACATTTGGGAGCATTTCACTTTGGTATTTGCCAATGGAAAATGGCTAATTGCGAATTCTGAATTTTCAATTTTCCATTTTCCCATTCTCAGTTCTCAATTTTCCATTTTCCATTCTCAATTTTCCATTCCCAGATGCATCCCTACAGTTTTACCTCAATATCCACACCTGCCGGTAAATCCAGCTTCATTAGCGCGTCTATCGTTTTCGATGATGGCTGGTATATATCTATAATCCGCCTATGGGTCCGAGTCTCAAAGTGTTCCCGGGAATCCTTATCCACATGGGGCGATCGCAGTACGCAGTATATACGACGCTTCGTTGGTAGCGGTATTGGCCCTATTGCCGTCGCATTAGTGCGATTTGCTGTATCTACTATTTTTTCGCAACTCGTATCTAATAAACGCTGATCGAATGCTTTCAGACGGATTCTTATTTTCTGCTGCCCTATTGCTGCCATTTTCTCACTCTGATTAACTTTTCAAGGTTCTGTTCGGTGGGTACTGCCAGTGAGCGAAGCATTTGCCGAGATTATTCTGCGCCAATACTCCGCCCAGTACCCTATTCTTGCGGTCTACTTTACGATTTTCGAGACCACTCCCGCACCGATCGTGCGACCGCCTTCCCGAATCGCAAACCGCATCCCTTGCTCGATCGCGATCGCATTTATCAGTTCCACGTTCATCTTGATCCGATCGCCGGGCATCACCATTTCTGCCGCACTGCCATCATCTGCCGTAAAGGACTTGATCATACCCGTTACATCCGTAGTCCGCACGTAGAACTGAGGACGATAGTTAGAGAAGAAAGGAGTGTGCCGACCACCTTCTTCCTTTTTCAGCACGTACACCTCCGCCTCAAATTCCGTGTGAGGATTGATCGAACCGGGTTTAGCTATCACCATACCCCGTTCCACCTGTTCCTTCTGAATCCCCCGGAGCAACAGTCCCACATTATCCCCGGCCATCCCTTCATCCAGGGTTTTCTGGAACATTTCCACACCTGTCACAGTGGTACTGCGGGTGTCCTTGATGCCCACCAGTTCCACTGTTTCGCCTACCTTTACCTTGCCCCGTTCGATCCGACCGGTTGCCACCGTTCCCCGACCGGTGATCGAGAATACATCTTCCACCGCCATCAGGAACGGCTTATCCACCTCCCGCTCTGGGGTGGGGATATTAGCGTCTACTTCATCCATGAGTGCCAGGATTTTATCTACCCACTCATTTTCACCCTTGCCAATGCTCGGGCTTTTTGTCAGAGCCTCCACTGCCTCTAATGCTGACCCCGCGACAATGGCAATATTATCACCATCAAATTGATAATCACTCAACAGTTCCCGGACTTCCAATTCCACTAGCTCCAGCAGTTCCTCATCGTCCACTTGGTCTTGCTTGTTCAAAAACACCACCAGGTTAGGAACTCCTACCTGACGTGCCAGGAGGATGTGCTCCCGGGTCTGGGGCATTGGCCCATCTGCCGCTGACACCACCAGGACCGCCCCATCCATTTGAGCCGCTCCAGTGATCATGTTTTTCACGTAGTCAGCATGACCGGGGCAGTCCACGTGAGCATAGTGCCTACCCTCTGTCTCATACTCAACGTGAGCCGTATTGATCGTGATACCCCGGGCTTTTTCCTCCGGTGCTGCATCTATCTCTGCGTAAGCTTTCGCCTTTGCCTTTCCTTGGGCCGCCAGGGACATGGTTATTGCGGCGGTTAGTGTTGTTTTCCCGTGGTCAACGTGACCAATGGTACCTATGTTTACGTGAGGCTTATTCCTTTCAAACTTTGCGCGTGCCATACTGATGAATTAACCAATGTATAATCATTATGCTATCGAGCGGGATTTTTTCCCGGGGATGAAGTCTTATTTTACTTTTTTTCTAGCAAAAATCCTTCATCCCCAGAGCCTTTACCCTAGGCCGAACCTTTATTCTTAGCGATTATCGCTTCTGCCACATTCCGAGGCACTTCCGAGTAGTGGCTAAACTCCATTGAGAATATACCACGACCTTGAGTTTTCGACCTGATATCTGTCGCATAGCCAAACATCTCTGCCAATGGTACTTTAGCAGATACCTTGCTAATCCCGTCTTCTGTACCCATGCCTTCTACTTGGCCCCTACGAGAATTCAAGTCTCCAATCACATCCCCAATAAAGTCTTCGGGTACTTCTACTTCCACCTTCATCATCGGCTCTAACATCACCGGCGATCCCTTGATCACTGCCTCTTTGAGAGCCATCGAGCCAGCTATTTTAAATGCCATTTCCGAGGAGTCTACTTCGTGGAAAGACCCGTCTACCAGAGTCACCTTCACGTCTATCACTGGATACCCTGCCAAAACTCCCGATTCGCAAGCTTCTTTCATCCCTTGTTCTGCTGGGCCTATGTACTCTTTCGGCACTGCCCCCCCAACTATTTTAGAGACGAATTCAAAGCCGCTCCCTGCCTCTGCTGGTTCCAATTCGATCTCCACGTGACCGTACTGACCTTTTCCACCACTCTGGCGGATAAATTTACCCTCAGCCTTGACCGCCTTGCGAATTGTTTCCCGGTATGCCACCTGAGGAGCCCCTACGTTTGCTTCCACCTTAAATTCTCGCAGCATCCGGTCTACCAGAATTTCCAAGTGTAGTTCGCCCATCCCCGCAATCACGGTTTGGTTGGTTTCTCCATCCACGCTTACCCGAAATGTGGGGTCTTCTTCCGACAGAGATTGGAGTGCTTTCGATAGCTTCTCCATATCTTGTTTGGTTTTGGGCTCCACTGCCACCGATATTACTGGTTCTGGGATGTACAGAGATTCCAGGATCGCTGGGGCCTTCTCCTCGCAGAGGGTATCTCCTGTAAAGGTGTCCTTCAACCCCAAAGCTGCTCCCAAATCTCCTGCCCTCATTTCGTCTACCTCTATGCGATCGTCTGCTTTCAAGATAATCAGGCGGGAAATTCGCTCTTTCTTGTTTTTGGTTGAGTTGAGGACGTAGCTGCCTTTCTTCAACACGCCGGAGTATACCCGGATAAAGGTCAGGCGACCATAGGGATCTGCCATGATTTTGAACGCCAAAGCCGAGAACGGCCCTTCATCGTCTGCTTGGCGAGCTACTACTTGCCCGTCTGGCAAGGTTCCCTGAATTGCTGGCACGTCTATTGGCGCTGGCAGGTAGTCTACCACTGCATCCAGCAGTAATTGCACCCCCTTGTTTTTGAAAGCAGAACCGCACAGCACGGGCACGATCGTACCGTCTATGGTACCTTTCCGCAGGGCCGTCGCTATTTCTGCTTCCGTCAGTTCTTCCCCTTCCAGATACTTTTCTGTGAGGGCATCATCTGTTTCTGCTACCGACTCGATCAGCTTGGCACGATACTCTTGGGCCACTTCCATAATTTCTTCTGGAATTTCCGCGTCTTCGATATCTGTGCCCAGGTCATTCGTGTAGATCTTGGCTCGCATTCGCACCAAGTCTACAATGCCTCTGAATTCCCCTTCGCTGCCGATCGGCACCTGAATGGGTACTGCATTGGCACGGAGGCGATCGCGGATCTGCTCGTATACCTTAAAAAAGTTTGCCCCTGTTCTATCCATTTTGTTGACAAAGGCAATCCGAGGCACACTATACCTATCTGCCTGCCGCCACACCGTTTCTGATTGGGGCTGAACGCCTCCCACCGAACAGAATACAGCGATTACGCCATCTAGCACCCGCATGGAGCGTTCCACCTCGATCGTGAAGTCTACGTGACCGGGGGTATCAATAATATTGATTTGATGATCCCTCCAGTTCGTGCTGATTGCCGCCGCCGTGATGGTAATCCCTCGCTCTCGTTCTTGGGCCATCCAGTCTGTTACTGCTGTGCCATCGTGGACTTCACCAATTTTGTGAACCACCCCCGAATAAAACAGAATTCTCTCTGTTGTCGTCGTTTTGCCCGCATCTATGTGGGCGGCAATTCCCATATTCCGCACTCGCTCCAGCGGTACCGTTCGTGCCACAATTACCTCCTTCGATAGCGTTCTTTCTTACTGTTTATTTACAATTCTATACTTTTTTCACCAAACTGGTACTTGGGGATTTGTTATTTTGCATTTCTCTGCGACACATTCACCAGTCCCCTTCCGGTTTAGTACCGATAATGGGCAAAAGCCTTATTTGCCTCAGCCATTTTGTGAGTTTCTTCCCGCTTCCGAATGGCATTCCCGGTTTCTTTAGCGGCATCCATCAGTTCGTTTGCCAATTTGTTGACCATTGATTTGCCCGATCGGGCCCGAGAGAATCTGATCAACCAGCGCAGGGCAAGACTTGTGCCCCGGTCAGCACGCACTTCCATCGGCACTTGGTAGGTAGCACCACCCACCCGCCGCGCCTTTACTTCCACCAGAGGCGTCGTATTCCGCACTGCCTTTTCAAACACTTCTAGAGGATCTGTCCCCATTTTTTCTTCAATGGTCTTCAAGGCCCCGTATACTATTCTGGAGGCCAAGGACTTCTTGCCATGCTTCATTATCCGCCTGATCGTCATACTTACCAGGCGGGAATTGTACACAGCATCTGGGGGTACTGTACGTTTTTTCGTTACTCCACGACGAGACATAATTAGCCTTTCTTTTTTCTCCCTAATACAGTTTGAACCTACCTGCTCACAATTTACCGGACCATTTTACATTTTGGTCCGGCAGACCTGGCGTTTCCTACAGGCCCTCGGCGCTATTTTGCCAGCAACCCTGTAGTACCGTCTATTTCGGACGCTTAGCTCCATATTTGGATCTCCCCTGACGGCGATCCTTCACTCCTGCCGTATCCAGGGTGCCGCGAATGATGTGATATCTTACACCGGGCAAGTCCTTCACCCGACCTCCCCTAATCATCACCACTGAGTGTTCTTGCAAGTTGTGACCTATTCCTGGGATGTATGCTGTCACCTCAAATCCCGATGTCAGGCGCACCCGCGCTACTTTGCGGAGGGCCGAATTTGGCTTTTTCGGAGTTGTTGTGTAAACTCTGGTGCAGACGCCGCGACGCTGAGGACAACTCTTCAGAGCCGGGGATTTCGTCTTCTTTTCGACTTTCTGGCGTTCGCTACGAATTAATTGTTGTATAGTGGGCATGTGTTACGCCGTATCTGGCTTCTTTTCGGTAAATCATCACGACAATTGCTTATTATAACGATTTCCTCGGCGCTGTGTCAAATCTTTTTTTCAATGGAAAAAGAGTTCCCACAGCCGCAGGTTTGCGTCGCCTTCTGGTTGTGGAAGCGAAAGCCTCCCCCCATCAGGTCTTCCGAGTAATCTAGAGTCAGGTCATCTATGTATTCTGTCCCGCCGGCATCTACTACCACTTGCATCCCCTCACATTCATATAGCTTGTCTGACTCTTGCATCTGGTCGGATAACTCCATTGTGTAAACCCAGTCCTGACAACCGCCAGCTATTACTCCCAGCCTCAAGAACGCCTTCTGGCTGTTATGCTTTGATTTCATCCGCTTTATTTCTACGGCTGCTGCTGGACTCAATTTTATCATGATTTCTATATTTTTCGCTACATTTGATTTATTATACCTTTAACCTTGCGCTCCATCTAGCTTGGCGCAAGGTCTAATAAGAGCGAGTTCTATCTGTAAGTACATAGGCAAAATTATTTTTATATAAACTCCTCACATAACATAACAAGGGTTTGACGTAGAGTAAATATAAAAATAATTTTGCACAACTACTTAGCTTCGCGTCCGGAGACACCCACCCATGTCGTGCGCGGTCCCGACACGACAGGGTGGGTGCTCCCGGACGCGACCTTGTTGTTTATTTGCTGGTTTTGGACTCGGTGCGGGCGTAGTCATCTTGGAAGCGAATGATGTCGTCTTCTCCGAGGTATTCACCATTCTGGACTTCGATCAGTACCAAGGGTATGACTCCTGGGTTTTCTAAGCGATGTGCTGTACATTGGGGCACGTAGGTAGACTGATTACTGCCGATCATCATCTCTTGCTCGCCGCAGGTCACTTTGGCCGTACCTGAGACTATGATCCAATGTTCGCTGCGATGGTGGTGCATTTGCTGGCTCAGCCGGTGACCTGGCTTGACTTCGATCCGCTTAATTTTATATCCCCGTCCTTCTTCTAGCACTGTGAAGGAGCCCCAAGGCCGCAGTTCTGTGGCCGCAACTCTTTTGGGCGTTGCTGCTGCTGGTAATGGTAGGGCCTTATGAAGAGTAGTTTCTTGTAGTTTGCTCATCTATATGTCTCCTTGAGATAATCTGGTGACAATGGCATCAGATTGATGCCATATCCGCCATGATTTCCATTCCACCACCCGCTTGTACCGGGTCTACTAACCCAAACATAACAGACGATCCCGGCCGGGTGTCATCCGCGATCCTGCTCTGGAAGCCATTCCACATCAAATCTTCATATTATACCATTTTACCTTTACATCACCCTTACAGTACAACAGCTTGCACCGGTTCAACCCAAACGGCAACGAACTGATTGAATTTGACTAACCGCCCCTACAGCAAGTTGTACCATAGTTAGTCTGTTCCTACCGGTGGGGTTCTCGGCTGATCGCGCAGCGTGGCGCAGCCATGTTCTAGACGATCGGGCCATTAATAAAACCCTGATATTTTAACTTCTCTGTGAATCTACTGCCAAGTGGCACTTGATTGTGCCACGAGCGAACGGGTAAGAATAGTTGACTAAAATCTTGTATAAATCTGTAGATTGATATTGAAAATTAGTGAGCACCTTGCTATACTATAGAGGTGTAAGAAAAACAAGAAGCCTTTGGAGGTGGTGTAGAGCATGGGAAGCGCAACCTATCAGACCCGATTGCCTGACAATTTAATACCGTTTGGGGTAGCCATGGGCAATCTAATGTCTGAGGTTGAGCGCAGCCTCTATGTTGACCTGCAATCAGGTGAGGCTTTGAAAGACTTAAAGCGTCGCTACCAGGTAGAGTTCGGCATAAATGCGCGTCAGTTCAACTCTGTTCATGCTGTTCTCAAAGGCAAAATTAAAAGCCGCAAGGAATGTCACAAGCGACAAATCAAGGAACTGAAGCAGCGTATCACTGGACTTAAAAAGAAAATCAAGTCCCTGACCAAGGGAATCAAGAAAGCTCCTAAGGCGTGCCCTATCAAGCGCAAAGGCTACACGGTCAAGCAGTGGTTGAAGTTCCAGCAACACCTGAAAAAACGTCATCTAGTAACTTGTGAGTCGCGCCTCAAGAAACTGCAAGAGACTGAGCCTACTATCATTTTTGGTGGCCGTAAGCTTTGGAATGCACAGTTTAACCTTGAGGCCAATGGATACGCTAATCACTCCGAATGGCTGAAGGATTGGCAACAGCACCGTAACTCTCAATCGTTCTACCTCGGCTCTAAGGACGAAACTGCTGGTTGTCAGATTTTCCAATTAGATACCGAAGGGAACATCAAGATTCGTGTTCCCAAAGCACTAGAGGGAGCTTTTGGACAATATGTGACCGCTTCCGGTATCAACTTCAACTGGGGGCAGGATGATGTGATCGCCGCTCTCAACAAAGACGGTGGTCAAGCGCTGTCCTACCGGATAGCCCAGAAAAACGACAAATGGTACTTATTCGTTACTACCGACCGTCCTGAAGTCCCGTTTATTTCTTCTAGGCGTAACGGTGCCATTGGTGTTGACCTTAACCCAGGTGTTGTTGGTTGGGCCTACTGTGATGCTGAGGGTAATCTTGTAGATATTGGTCAGTTCAAAGTCAATCTACAAGATCAAACTTCCGCGCAAACAGAAGCAATTTTAGGTGATCTAGTTAAGCATATTGTTCAGCGAGCTGAAACTTGGGGGTGCCCCATAGTTGTAGAAACACTAGATTTTTCCAAAAAGAAAGCAACGATGAAAGAGCAAGGCACTCGCTACAGCCGTATGCTCTCGAACTTTGCTTATTCCAAGTTTGACCAAATGTTGTTGAGTCAGTGCGACCGCTTCGGCGTTCAGTTGATGCATCGCAATCCGGCTTATAGCAGCACCATAGGCATGGTGAAATTCATGTCAATGTATGGTCTATCTTCCGACACCGCAGCAGCTCTAGCCATTGCTAGACGTGGTTTAGGACTTAAGGAGCGCATTCCTTCCAGGAACGCCTTAGGGGGACAAGTTGACACCTATAAGCACGTCTGGTCGCATTGGAATGCGCTACGAAAAGGTCTGCCGTTCCGTCGTCATGATCTTTTCACCTCCAGAGTCGCAAACAGCGAACCAGTGGTCAAGCTTTCAGTTGATCCGTCCCCCGAGCTGTAGCTCCAGCGGTGGGATTGTTGGCAAGTCCGCGTGACACTTCTGGTCAAAGGCGAGATTCCTTTGCTCGAATCGTAGATAAGACTGTTCGATCTACGTGCCTAAGTTTCTATAGGTTTTCAGGAACGGTACATGAGCTATGATTGATAAACATAGAGCACGACGATCCCACGCTGCGTGAAAAATCTGAGTTGCTGTCTGCAGGTAAACTCCTGAAGGCTGTGATGGGGCGATCGCTCCTTTAACTTTTCTAGTCCTGCCCCTAGCATGCTCGACGAACGCCATTATTTATCTTCTCTCCTTAAGTCACGACAAGAGAGTAAACTGTAATGACTCGGTACATTATTTATCTAAAAATGAAGTAAAAAAGAAGAGCGTATTATCATGAATTGGTAGAAAAAAAATGAATAAACAGCAAATATTCAGGATAAATACAATGATGAATAAGGTTCAAAAGCACAGGGCTGCGTGTCCTGCGCGAAAAATAGATCGGGATACAGCAAATGAAACGGAACGAGATGCTTGTGGGGTGGGTTTAGTGGCTAACCCCCAAGGTGGGGCTCGGCATGATATAATAGTAGAGGCATTGTCGGGTCTGATTTGCATAGAACATCGGGGTGCTTGTAGTGCAGATAATGATTCCGGTGATGGTGCGGGACTGATGACGGCTATCCCTTGGGAGTTGCTGCAAGCTTGGTTTGCACGGGAACAGTTGGAAATGCTAGCAAAAGAACGTCTGGCGGTGGGGATGATGTTTCTGCCTCAAGACCCGGCATTGGCTACCAAATCACGGCAGGCGATCTCCGAAATAATTACTTCGGAAGGGTTGCAGGTGCTGGGATGGCGAGTAGTGCCAACGCGATCGGAGTTACTGGGGGTGCAAGCGCGGGAAAATGAACCTCAAATTGAACAGGTTGTGGTTGAGTCACCGAACAGTAAGGGGGAAGATCGGGAACGGTTGTTGTATATAATTATGAAGCGGATTAGCAATGGGATTCCTGATTGCTATGTTTGCTCTTTCTCTAGTCGCCAAATTGTTTACAAGGGCATGGTCAGATCGGCTGTGCTGGGTGAGTTTTATCTGGACTTGAAAAACCCTGCCTATAAGAGTCCCTACGCAATTTTCCACCGCCGCTTCAGCACGAATACTATGCCAAAATGGCCCCTGGCTCAGCCCCTACGGATGCTGGGACATAATGGGGAGATTAATACCCTGCTGGGCAATATTAATTGGATGAAGTCCCGCCAAGGCGATCTTGACAGTGATGTGTGGGGCGATCGCCTCTCGGAACTGCTGCCCATTGTCAATAAGGCCCAGAGTGATTCGGCGAATTTGGACAATGTCATGGAGTTGCTGGTGCTATCGGGTCGTTCTCCTACAGAAGCGATGATGATACTGGTGCCGGAAGCTTACAAAAATCAGCCAGAATTGGCAGATCGTCAGGAAATTGTGGATTTCTATGAATATTACAGCGGCATGCAAGAGCCTTGGGATGGCCCGGCCCTGATCGTTTTCAGTGACGGACATACGGTGGGGGCGATGCTGGACCGGAATGGCCTGCGTCCGGCACGCTATTGCATGACTCGCAATGGCTATCTGCTGGTATGTTCGGAAGCAGGAGCAATTCCTTTACCGACGGCTGATATTGTGGAAAAGGGTCGCTTGGGTCCCGGACAGATGATTGCGGTGGACTTAGAGTCCCATGAGGTGCTGAAAAATTGGGAGATTAAGCAGCGGGTCGCACGCAAACAGCCCTATGGTGAGTGGCTGAAACGCTACCGTCAAGCCTTACCTGCTGGATCTTTTGTCTCGGGGAAGCAGATGGAAACGGCAGATATCCTGCGCCAGCAGATGGCTTTTGGCTATACCTCTGAAGATGTGGAGATGGTAATTCAGGCCATGGCCCAGGCGGGGAAGGAACCGACTTTCTGTATGGGAGATGATATTCCTCTAGCGATACTTTCTTCTAAGCCTCATGTCCTCTATGACTATTTTAAGCAGCGCTTTGCTCAGGTCACTAATCCCCCGATCGACCCCCTGCGGGAAGGTTTGGTGATGTCTTTGCATATGCTACTGGGTTTTCGGGGAAATTTGTTAGCCGAAAAGCCCGAATTTGCCCGTCATTTGGAACTGGAAACCCCCGTTCTGAATGAGGCGGAGTTGGAAGGGCTGTTGAATGGTTCTTATTGTGTGGGAAATGGTTCTGCACCAGATGTATTTAAGGTGGCAACCCTCTCTACTTTGTGGAACCCTCAGGCGGGACCTGATGGTTTGGCAACTGCGGTAGATAAGCTTTGTCAAGAGGCGGCCCAGGCCGTGCGCGAGGGCGCTGAGATCCTGGTTTTGAGCGATCGCTTTGATGGTCGGGAAAACGCTAAAGCGTTTACTACGAACCCGGAAAACGCTAAAGCGTTTACTACGAACCCGGAAAACGCTAAAGCGTTTACTACGAACCTTACGAACCTGATGACTTACATTCCGCCGCTGCTAGCTGTGGGTGCGGTTCACAATTATCTCAACCGGGAGGGTTTGCGCTGTCGGGCATCCATTATTATTGATACGGCCCAATGCTGGAGTACCCATCATTTTGCCTGTTTGATTGGTTACGGGGCTTCTGCTGTTTGTCCCTACCTGGCCCTGGAAACGGTGCGCCATTGGTGGAGTGACTCCAAGACCCAAAGTATGATGCAGCGCGGCAAGATCCCAGCTATGAGTATGTCCGAGGCCCAGCAGAATTACCGTAAGGCCATTTGTGCGGGTTTGCTGAAGATTATCTCTAAGAAGGGCATTTCTCTCCTTTCTTCTTACCACGGATCCCAGATCTTTGAGGCGATCGGCCTAGGACAGGACTTGTTGGCCCTGGGCTTTACGGGGACGACTTCCCGCCTGAGGGGTCTTTCTGTACGGGAGTTGGCCGAAGAGGTGATGGCTTTCCACAAGCGGGCTTTCCCAGAACTGACCGTGAAGAAACTGGAGAATTTTGGCTTCGTTCAGTACCGCGTGGGCCTGGAATATCACATGAATAGCCCGGAAATGGCTAAGGCCCTCCATAAGGCCGTGACTGGTTCGGAATACGACCATTATGAGGTATACAAGCGGCATTTGGCGGAACGCCCGGTGACGGCCCTGCGAGATTTACTGGACTTGAAGGGCGATGGCACTTCTATTCCTATTGAAGAGGTAGAACCTGTAGAGGAAATAGTCAAGCGGTTCTGTACCGGGGGCATGTCTTTGGGATCCCTGTCCCGGGAGGCCCACGAAACCCTGGCCATCGCCATGAACCGCATGGGGGGTAAATCTAATTCTGGTGAAGGTGGGGAGGATCCGTTGCGCTTCCGGGTTCTGGATGATGTTGATGTTACAGGAAAAGGTTTGTCCCCGACTTTGCCTCACCTACGGGGTTTGCGGAATGGGGATACGGCATCGAGTGCCATTAAGCAGGTAGCTTCCGGTCGCTTTGGGGTGACGCCGGAGTACCTGATGAATGGCAAGCAGATTGAAATTAAGATTGCCCAAGGGGCGAAACCCGGAGAAGGGGGCCAGCTACCGGGCAAGAAGGTGAGTCCCTATATTGCTTCCCTGCGCCGATCGAAACCGGGCGTCCCCCTGATCTCCCCTCCTCCCCATCACGATATCTATTCGATCGAGGACTTGGCCCAGTTGATTTTTGACCTGCACCAAATTAATCCCCAGGCCAAGGTATCGGTGAAGCTAGTTGCGGAAATTGGTATTGGCACTGTCGCTGCTGGGGTGGCCAAGGCCAATGCTGATGTTATCCAGATTTCCGGTCACGATGGCGGTACCGGTGCTTCCCCTCTCAGTTCGATCAAGCATGCGGGTGCGCCTTGGGAGTTGGGCGTGACTGAGGTCCATCAGACCCTGATGCAAAATGGTCTGCGCGATCGGGTTATCCTGCGTACCGACGGGGGCTTGAAAACTGGTTGGGATGTGATGATAGCGGCCCTGATGGGGGCGGAAGAATATGGTTTTGGTTCCATCTCCATGATCGCGGAGGGCTGCATTATGGCCCGGATTTGCCATACCAATAATTGCCCGGTGGGGGTGGCGACTCAGCAGGAAAAACTGCGGAAACGCTTTACGGGTATGCCCGAACATGTGGTCAATTTCTTCTATTTCGTGGCCCAAGAGGTGCGGCAGTTGTTGGCGCGACTGGGATACCGCAGTCTGAAGGAAATTATCGGTCGGGCGGACCTGCTACAAGTAAGGGAAGGGGTGCAGTTGACCAAGACTTCGGCCTTAAACTTGAATTGCCTGTTGGAGTTGCCCGATAGCCGTTCTGATCGCAGTTGGCTAAACCATGAAGATGTTCACAGCAATGGCCCCGTTTTAGATGACCAGTTGCTAGCAGACGCGGACATTCAAAAAGCTATTAGCAACCAAGGTTCTGCGACCAAGCAGTTGGCAATTGTGAGTACGGACCGGTGCGTCGGGGCCCGCCTGGCAGGGGCGATCGCCAAAAAGTACGGCAACAGCGGTTTTGAAGGCGAGATTAATCTTAACTTTACTGGCAGTGCGGGTCAAAGCTTTGGTGCCTTCAATTTATCGGGAATGAAGCCGATCTTAGAAGGAGAAGCGAATGATTATGTGGGCAAAGGGATGCATGGTGGGGAAATCGTCATTAAACCGCCAGCAGATGCTCCCTACAACCCAGCGGAAAATGTGATTGTGGGCAATACCTGTCTGTACGGGGCTACTGGGGGGATCCTGTTCGCGAATGGCACGGCGGGAGAACGGTTTGCCGTGCGCAACTCCATGGGTAAAGCGGTAATTGAAGGCGCTGGGGATCATACCTGCGAGTACATGACTGGCGGTGTAGTTGTAGTCCTGGGTAAGGTGGGACGGAATGTCGCTGCTGGCATGACTGGCGGTATGGGCTATTTCTTGGATGGAGATGGCAGTTTCCCGGAAAAGGTTAATCTTGAAATTGTCAAGATTCAGCGGGTGTCTTCCCCTGTTGGCCAACGACAACTGCAAGAGTTGATTCAAATGCATCGCGATCGCACGGGCAGTCAGAAAGCGAAGATGATTTTGGAGAATTGGGAGAAGTTTTTACCTCTATTCTGGCAAGTAGTGCCCCCAAGTGAAGCGGATAGTCCAGAAGCTACTGCTGAGGCGGTTACCGAAAAAGTTGCTGTGAAGGCGTAGGGTGGGCACCGCCCACCATCTGCCACAGGTTAAAACCTGTGGCGGTTATAATTTTGTAGGGTGGGCACCGCCCACCATCTGTGTCTTTCCAGGAGGAACAAACAGATGTTAGGATTTGACAGGATTACATTTAATCCCCGGATAATGACAGGACAAGCTTGCATTCGGGGAATGCGAATACCCGTTTCTTTGGTGGTGAATTTGGTGGCTAATGGTAAACCGGTGGAGGAGATTTTAGAAGAGTACCCCGCGCTAGAACCAGAAGATATTAAACAATCTTTGTTGTATGCTTCCTGGTTGACAAAAGAGAAGGTTTATGCCATCGGAGGGGCTGCTAAAATCGGATGAAATTATTGGCAGATATGGGAATTTATCTGCGGACGGTAGCGTGGCTGCGGGATGCAGGTTATGAAGTGGTGCATCTTTACGAAGAAGGGTTAGAAACCCTGCCAGATGATGAAATTTTGGTTAAGGCGCGTGCTGAAGGACGAATTGTGTTAACCTTAGATTTGGATTTCGATCAGTTGTTAGCGATGAGTGGGGAGTCTTTGCCAAGTGTGATTTTATTTCGCCTCGGGAATGAGAATTACAATATGATTAATGAACGGTTGGCCACCGTGTTGCATCAATGTGCTGCGGATTTAGAAGCAGGGGCAATTGTTTCTGTGAGTGATGAGGTGTTTCGGGTGAGGCGATTGCCAATTTAAGCTGGGTGTGGTCAAAAGTAGTTGTATTAGTGGGGAACTATTCACATAAAACGGTGAACGGTTGCCAACGGGCGCAAGACCACACCCGTTTAAAACCTCAACCGAGAGGTTTAAAACCTCAACCGAGAGGTCCAAAACCCCAACCGAGAAGTCCAAAACCCCAACCCAGAGGTTTCAAACCCCAACCGAGAGGTCCAAAACCCCAACCGAGAGGTCCAAAACCCCAACCGAGAGGTCCAAAACCCCAACCGAGAGGTTTCAAACCCCAACAGTGGGGCACCGGTTAGATTGTGTGCGCTCACTTGTAGTTGATAGCCGGGTGCATCTGGTGATGCATGTAATATAGCTCGCGCAGGCAGGCAATGTTGCGGAGTAGCCGGACTATGCACGGGTTCGGTCTGTGTCCCTCCGGAGATATCGACCCACCATCGGTTTAAATTTGAGGCGTTGCACATTTTGGGGATGATACTCTTTTTGCACCAGCAAAACGCTACTGAAAGTCGCTTGTAGTCTAGGTTTAAAACTATTGCAACTATGCTCATCATCCCGTCCGAAGTGCAACGCCAAATTTGATGCTCCCGTTCGCGGTAGAAATCTGCCACAGGTTAAAACCTGTGGCTACACAAACAAAGGCCGCCTGGGGAGGCTATAATTGAGGGCGATATCATCGCTCATCTGCTATACTTGATTATCAAATAATGACAGTACAATCTCTAGGTATAATCGGGGTTTTCTATGATGGGAACTTTTTTGTCTATGGTCAAATGTACTTTTATAAGCGAGATTTAGGTTGGTTAATTTTTGGACCATTTCACTCTTTGTTAGAAAACTTGCTCAGAGAAAAAGAACAAGGTTTCACGAGTTACAAAGTAGTTTATTCAAAATGGTATCAAGGCTTACATAGCTCTAGTCAATCTAACGACCATCAACGGAGAGTAGATCGAAATCGTCATTTAGATTTAATCCATGCCGGAGTAGAACCAAAGTATGTGCCGATGTCTCAATCACAGGGAGAAAAAGGAGTAGACGTAGCAATGGCTGTTGATGCTCTCCAAGTAGGACTTGAAGGACATATAGATCTTGCAGTATTGGTAACAGGTGACGGAGATTTTATACCGTTAGTAAGAGCATTGATGAAGCAAGGAATTAGAGTGGCGGTAGCGTATTTTGAATATGAAACCGAAAATCACCGCAGTTTTATAAATGACAGATTACTTACGGTTTGTAATTATGCAATAAACATAAATGCTTTGGAAAGGGATAAAAAGTATCAACCAATGTTTAAAAGTTTGTTTAGAGCGAACCAGCCCAAAAGTATTGATTAGAGAACTTATTATGACAGGAGGGCAATCTAACGATCGCAATAGCGCGTACAATACTAGGACAAACCCATTTAATGTAAAACGTCCTCACAGGAGGCAGAGCCTCTGGAGGGCGTTACCTGCCAGAGTCAGGGAACGAGACAAGAGGTATAATTAAGATGAAAACGATCGAACTTTCAACAGCTTCTAAGCCTTTATCTGCTTATGCAGAAGAATTCAGTCAATATCTGGTTGTTTTAACATTACATGGGTTCGCGATCGCAACTATCACTCCGGGGGGTATAAGGTGAAACTTACCAACTCAGAAAAAGCCGTCATCGAGCCTCGCAAACTTACAGGTTATTGTCTCAACCAAAATCATGCAGATGGTCAACACAAAGCGCGTGTATTTAAAGCAGCCCTCGATCTTGATGTAGATAATGTGGAAGAACTCAAAGCCGCGTTATTAAATGCGGTAAAAAGTTATGATGCAATTCCAGATAAAGCGAACCAGTACGGACAAAAATACATTATTGATTTTTCCATGAATCGCGGAAATAAAACGGCTATTATTCACAGCGTCTGGATAGTAAGAAACTCCGACAAACTTCCGCACTTAGTCACTTGTTATGTTCTTTAGATTAGAAGGTTACAAAAATGAAATTACTCGATATCGTTGCTTTGCTGGATGATATGCCAGATATAGGTTTATATTGCGGTCAAGTCGGAACTATTGTTGAAGAATACGAACCGGGTGTTTTTGAAGTGGAATTTAGCGATACTACGGGACGTTCCTATGCTATTGAAACATTAACTGAAAATCAATTAATGCTTTTACATTATCAACCTTTGTCAACCGAAAAGTTGGCAGGGAGTGTTAGATAATACATCTCGTAGTCCAAAAGCTGGATTTCATATACCGATTTCCTCGATCGCTGCACTCTGCTTCTTGTTATTAACAATTCTCCATTGACAATTCACAATTATGATAGAACCTCAACAGAAACCACGCTACAAAATCTATCAAGGTTTTCGGATACCGATGGAATTTTATGTAGATAATTTTGCATCTGCTTTGAACTATCAAGCTCAACCGGAAGATACCTTTATTGTCACTTATCCTAAGTGTGGAACCACTTGGACTCAGCATATTGTTTGGATGCTCCACCATGATGGGCAACCCTTACCTGTGGGCAAGAATATTCAGTTGGAAATTCCTTTTTTGGAAAAAGTAGGTGCTGAATTTGTTGCAAATTTACCGGCTCCCAGATTTATCAAAACCCACTTTTCCTATGAATTAACACCCTTTCATCCTGATGCAAAATATATCTATGTGGCTCGGAATCCTTTTGATTGTGTGGTTTCTTTTTACTATCACACCCAGGGATTCGTGAAACTCTATGACTTTGCAGCAGGAACATTTGAGCAATTTTTTGAATGCTTTATACGAGGAGAAGTAGATGGGGGAGATTACTTCGATCATCTCCTTGCTTGGTACGCTCGTAAAGCGGATAAAAATGTCCTTTTCCTCACTTATGAACAGATGAAGGCAAATACTCGGCAAGCAATTATTGAAATTGCTGATTTTTTAGGATCTGAATATTCGTCAAAAGTTAAAGATGGAGAAATTCTCGATCGGATACTACATCATAGTAGTTTTGAACAGATGAGCCAAAATCAAAGTCGTTGGTCGAGCAAACGTCCTGCAGATATTCCTTTCATTCGTAAAGGTCAAGTGGGAGATTGGCAAAACCATTTCTCTGAAACCCAAAAGGCGAGATTACTGAAAAAATTTATTGCCAGGACAGCAGAAACGGGTATCGGACAACTATGGCCAGACTCCATCCAGATCGGGTAATTTTTACAGTCGATAATCTGAGATGACGGGGCGATCGCCTGTATATTACCATGGTAAGTGCATAAAAATGATTTGTCATATCAAGTAGCAGCAAATTACCCACAATTAATAACTTCGGACTTTTACCATCTCAAATGGAACGCAAAACGTTGGGTTTCGTGCCTCAACCAAATCTACAGCTGATGCAATTTTTATTATGGGCATTTAATCAGACATGATATTTTTTTCCAGGTTTTTCTAACTTTCTGCTTTTTTGTGTTCTCCCATTCAGTAATTTAACCGTCAAAACTGTTGCTTTATAGTAAGCGGTGATGCATCATTCATTGCATATTTGCCTATCGGATTAAATCGTGGCAACCTTCTATAAATAAGCGTTTCAGCCATAATAGCTATTTTTGACTATGCAGTTTAAATGCGCGACAGCTTATTGTCTCAATTCCCAATCTGGTTTAAAAATTGATAAACCAGGTTTATTCAATAAACCTGGTTTATGGGCATATTTGATTTCACAAATAAAAAACTTGCTATAGTTAATTTGCAGTATTTTTCCTATGTTTAATGTAACGATCAGCGACCCCAAATATCATTATCTGCCTAGATGACGATCGCAGTAATGAAAAAGCAATAAAAAGACAGAATTTAAATAGATCGCTTGACAGGAAAAATATAATTGTCAAATTCACAACTATTCGTCATTTGCCAGTACCAATTAATCAAGGATATCTTCTTCTACCACCGAATATTTCTAGAATATTTGACCCAGGAGAAAATTAGATGGAATTTGACTTGGTTCGTAGTTCATCGCACGGTAAGCGGACTGTTTTTCAGCGGGCACAAAGCAAATGGCGGTTTGCTTCACTCCCACAGTGATCCGGGATACTTGGTTAACAATGCTGTCAATCTCTTCGACCAGTTCCTCGGCCAGTTCCTGGTCGGGAGCAATGATAAAAAAGGTTCTATGTCCGCCCTCGCTGGGAGCAATGCCAAAGGTACAGAATTTCAAAAGTCGCTGAATGGAAGCTTCGCAAGACTCATAGAACAGATTAAATAAAGCTCGATAAAAGTCTTGAGCTAGAACTCGATCGTCTTGACTTGATTGGGACAACATGGCAACTATCTCCTAGAGCAACTCTGGTGTTTTCTCGAACGATCTTTATATTTTTAAGTATGGGCTCTTGCTCTAGATCTTTCCGTGATCGCAGTATTAATATTGCGTGACAATCTTCGAGGAGTAAGGTGATCGACAATCTCGAACAACTGCGAGCGCCATCACGTAACTGCCGGCGCTCGTCAGGCTAGGTCGATTCTTGCTTGAGGGGAATCTCAACGATCAACTCAGCTCCCAAGTCCGGTGCAGACACGCAGCTCAGATGGCCATGATGCTGTTCCACCACCGTCTGGTAGCTGATTGACAACCCCAGACCGGTGCCCTTGCCTACCGGTTTAGTGGTAAAGAAGGGGTCAAATAGGCGTAGCTGCACTTCCGAGGCCATGCCCGGGCCATTGTCAGCGATCGAGATGTGGGCCCGTTCCCCCTGTATCAGTTGAGTGGTAATCCTGATCTGGGGGTTGGGGATGTTCTGGGATTCCTCTAAGGCATCGATGGCATTACTGAGGATATTCATAAATACCTGATTGAGCTCTCCAGGGTAGCATTGCACCGGCGGCAGGTCGCCATACTCTTTAATCACCTGAATTGTCCGACCTGCTACCCCATGCAGTCGGTGCTGCAAGATCAGCAGGGTACTCTCTAGACCTTCGTGGAGATCGACTTCCTTGAACTCAGCTTCATCCAACCGCGAGAAGTTGCGCAGACTCAGGACGATCTGGCGGATCCGTTCCGCCCCGACCTTCATCGAGTCCATTAATCTGGGAAAGTCTTCTGTGAGAAAATCTAGTTCTATGTCGCAGGCGATCGCCTCTATTTCGGGTTCCGGGTCGGGGTAGTGCTGCTGATAAAGCTGTAGGATCTCCAGCATATCCCGAGCATAGACCTCCGCATGGGAGAGGTTGCTGTAGATAAAACTGACGGGGTTATTAATTTCATGGGCAACTCCCGCAACTATCTGACCCAGGCTGATCATTTTTTCATTTTGCACTAGCTGGGTTTGAGTGCGTTGCAGTTCCCGTAAAGTCCTCTCCAGTTGCAAAGCTTTTTCCCGTTCCCTTTGAGAAGCTTCCCGTAATGCTACTTCTGCCCGCTTGCGTTCTGTAATATCATTATTAATTTCCAGAATGGCGAAAGGATCTCCGTTCTCGTCTCGTTGCAGGGTCCAGCGACTGGCAACCGTTATTTGCTGGCCATCCCGTCTAGTATGTAGCAGTTCCCCTTGCCAATATCCTCTCTCTATACATCCCTTTTGCGCCGCCTGGAGGGAATCTTCTGGCCAGACTGTTTGTAATAAGCTGTGAACATTCGCCCCGATCGCCTCTTTTTTCTTCCAACCATACAGCTGCTCCGCACCTTGATTCCAGTAAACCACCGTGCCATCCAGCTCTTGAATCATAATCGTATCATTAGCCAGATCCAGCATCTGAATATGTTGCCACAAAGCTGCTTCTGTCTGTTTGCGTTCTGTGATATCCAGAACCGTGCCAAACAGCTTAGTCACCTGACCTTCTGCATTTAATGTCGGTTTTCCTTTAGCTTGCACGTATCTGATTTGGCCGTCCGGTCGGATAATTCTCACGTCCAGTTCGTAAGGTTTTCCCTCTGTCAAACCTTGCTGCATCGTTTCTATCCACAACTCTCTGTCCGCTGGGTGAATTTGTTGGTCTGAGAATGTTGGTACTGCTGCCATTTGGTCTAGTCCGAAAATGCGGAACATTTCTGCCGACCAAGTCACTGCTTCTGTCGCCACATCTAATTCCCAGCTGCCGATATGTGCTACCATTTGCGCTTCTGCCAGACTCGCTTCGCTTTTGCGCAGCTTCTCTTCTCCCAGGATGCGATCGCTAATATCGATCAACAAACCATCCCAAATTATATCTCCATTAGCTTGCTTTTCTGGACGGGAAGCAGCTTGCAGCCACTTAAGCTTACCGCTGGGGGTAATGAACCGTCCTTGCCAGCACCAGGGTGCCAGGGTAGCAGCGGAGACTGCTACAGAATCATCAAAACTTTGGCGATCGCTCGGATGAATTACATCTAGCATTAGAGATATATTAGACTGGCCTACTGTTGGCTCTATTTCCAATAGTTCCAGGCAACCAGGACTCAAGTAAGGGAAAGACATTGACCCATCCGCATTGAGTCGGAATTCATAAATCATGCCCGGTACGTTAGCTGCTAGTCTTTGGAATCTTGCTTCACTTTTGCGCAGTGCTGCTTCTGCTTGCTTGCGGGCGGTGATATCTTTTTGCACGCCAATAAAGTGAGTCACTTGACCGCTCTTATCTCGCACTGGCGAAATCATCAGCTCATTCCAAAACTGCGTGCCATCTTTGCGATAATTCTTTAGGACTACTCTCCCGTCCTTGCCTTCCCGGATGCAGGCGCGAATTTTATCTACTTCAGTTTGGTCCGTATCCGGTCCTTGCAAAAATCTACAGTTGCGTCCGATAATATCTGACGGTCCATAGCCTGTTAGCTGTTCAAAAGCCGGGTTACAATAGATGATCGGCTGGTCTGCTGCTAACATGTCGCTAATCACTACTCCGTTACTGCTAGCTGCGAGCGCTGCTTCTAATAACTCTAGTCGTGCTAAATTCTGCTTGTGCTCTGTGATATCCTGAAGGAAAACTGATAACCCAGATTCACTGGGATAAGCGCGGACCTCAAACCATTTGGCTGTCGGGGCATGAAAAGCTGTAAATTCTGCCACAGATCGAGTGGTAACTGCTTTTTGATATGCTGTAAAAAACGGGTCTTCGGCATCAAAGACATCCCATACTTTCTTGCCCAGCAACTCTTCGTGCCTTTGCTGTAATGCTATTTCTGCTTGATGATTCAGATAGGTAAACCGCCATTGCTTGTCCAAGAGGAAAAATGCATCTGCCATCCTCTCCAGGATCTGGACAATTTCCGATTCCAGTTCTCTTGGGCTATCTTGATATTGCATAATCATACCTTAATCTTCTACCCTACTCTGCCCTGCCTCTGGGGATCATCTCAATTGTAAATTAAGAAACCCGGTTTTTTGGAAAAACCGGGTTTTTGGCCTACTGGTGAATGGCCGCTGACCATTCACCATTGACTTACAATTGACCATCGCCATTTCAGGCTTGTTCGCGAGGCGATCTGGACTTCGGTGCTGAATTAGGGTTGAGAATTTCCTGATTGAACCGATAGCCGACTTTGCGTACTGTCTGGATCAGAGTCGGTTGCCGGGGGTCTGCTTCCACTTTCTTACGCAGGGACAGTATGTGAGTATCGACGGTGCGGGGGTTATCAATGGCCTCTGGCCAAGCTCTTTCCAGCAATTCTATACGACTTAGAGGCAGTCCGCCCACCTGAGCTAGGGCATAGAGGAGACTGAATTCTTGGGGCGTCAAATCAATCAACTCTCCTTTTAAACATACGCGCCTCTGCACTAAGTCAATTTTCAGGTGGCCATAGTCGAGCACTGCCGGTGGTACCGGACTTTTCTGGCGTCGTAGCAACGCTTCTACCCTCGCGAGAAACTCTTGAATGCCAAAAGGCTTGGCTAGATAATCGTCTGCCCCTGCCTTGAGGCCGGTGACAATATCTGTTTCTGTGCTCCGGGCAGATAGGATCAAAATTAATGATTCTTGCTGCTGGTGCAGCCACTGGCAAAACTTTAGGCCATCGCCATCGGCATCAGAGTCGAGAATTACCAGAGTCGGTTGGTACTGTTTGTATGTCTCTCTGGCCTGACGCAATTCAGCTGATTGATGCACCCGGTGCCCGGCTTGCTGCAAGTGCCAGGCTATGAGCGATCGCAGCATCAGATTTCCTTCTATTATCTGAATACCCAGAGATCCCACAATAGCGACTTCCCTTCAATTTTTCCTGGTATGTTAACAATTTTTTTTCCGAATATTGTATCTGTTGCTACAGTTATATTTCGGAATTCGTAGTATATATTTCCTAGTTATTTTTTCTTGGGTATATATACATATTAAATTTGATAATTTCTCTAGTTCCCAGGGAGACCATGGGAACTAGGACATCGGTCAAGTATTGTCAGAAACTGGGTTTGGACTGAGGCGAGCAACGAAATATCGGTATTTTCCCAAAAAGAAACCCGGTTTCTTGACCGACGAACTAGGAGGCTCTGCCTCCATTCCGGCCACAGGAGGCTCTGCCTCTGGAATTTCGTTGAGGGCTCCGGGTAAGTCATATCAAGCTCTCGTTCCCAAGGCAGACAACAGTAGGTAAAGTTTCGTTACAATGGGATCGAGTAGCCAGGGTTGATCTAATGACCTATTTTTCCAGAACTATACCTTCTATTGACAACCAGTCCCGAACGGGCCTGGGGAACCCGAATGTCCCCACGGCCTGCTCGCATCGGCTCTGCGGTGGGCTGCTGCCTGACAGGAGTATAACTTGAAAGTAAAGGTCGGGGCTGGGAGGTATGCCTCGACTTCTATTTTATGGCATGGCATCCGGTCGGCAGTACCAGGAGTTGTAACAAGATCCAGACTACGTGAAGTAGATATAGAAGGATTTAGCTATGGGTTGGGTAGATGTTGGTTCTCGCTGCAAGAGCCTTTCTGGACAGTTGGTCAGCTTTTTACTCCCCCTGACAATTAACTCAGTAACTAATTCTAATTAGGAGATTCCTACAATGCTTCAAAATGCTCAAACCATCCGCCTCTACCAAAAACTAACTGACGCCTTCGTCCAAATGTGGAACCAGGGTTATCGCTTTGATGATTTGCGCCTATATTTGGATGGCTATTTAGCTGCCTTGAGGCACTCTAGCACGCTCGAACCATTTCATCTGCATCGATTAGAGGAAGAAGCTATTCGCTTTCTGTACGATCACTCTAATTTTGACATGCCTATGCTGCAACCACAACCAGAATCTAAATATTACTAGCTAGTCTGAGATTTCAATTTTAGCATCGGTGGGTTTCAATCCACCTTTTCTTGATAATTGAGAATTTCTACCAGAATTGGTATTATTTGGTCTGAAAGATGTTTTGCACTATCTTTTTATCTACTCTGGCAGCTTCTCGATCTAATTCCGCGATCTCGCCAGAGTCTAATTGCCAACCTAGGGCTCCAATATTCTCCTGGGCCTGTTCTAGGTTCTTGGCCCCGGGAATGGGAATTGTGTCTTTACTAATGCACCAGTTAATTGCTACTTGCGACATGGTCTTGTTTTTTGACTGGGCGATCGATCGCACTGTTTCTAAAAGGGTTTTAACTTTGGGCAATAGTTGCCGAAACAGCAGACCCCGAATACCTTTGGGCAAGGGCCCATTCTCGGAATATTTGCCGGTCAATAGGCCCAAGGCTAGGGGACTGTAGGCAATTAGTTTGATTCCTAGTTCGTCGCATACTTGTTTAATTCCCAGTTCGGTGACGGGATAGGTGGATAGCAGGGAATATTGGACTTGCAGGGTGGCGATCGGCACTCCCCGATCGCGAAACTTTTGCTGTACTTTTTGCAGCCGTTTTGGTCCATAATTAGATAGACCGACTCCCTTGACCAATCCTCGTTGGTAGAAATCGGCAAGGCCATCCAATAGGGGACCTTCTTGCCAGGGAGCATAGTTTGCCGTAGACCAATGCATTTGTACCAGATCCACATTTTTTCCCAGACGTTGAGCAGAGGCATTGCCAGCAGCAACCATTGACTTTCTGGTCAATCTCCAGGGATAAGCGGCCAGTTTGGTAGCAATACAAATATTGTCTTTGTTGACACCAAGATATTCCCGAGAAAAGCGTCCCAGCAACATTTCACTGCGTCCGTTGAGTCTCCCGGTGCCATAGGAATCACCGGTATCGAATAGGGTAACGCCCTTTTCAACACAAAGGTTAAAGACCCCTTGTAATTGGTCGTCCATGCTTTCATCATATCCCCATAGCAGCCTGTTTCCCCAGGCCCAAGTCCCGCACCCCATGATGGGCAGGGAGAGTGCTTGCTTTGTTTGTTCCATATTCAATCTTTCCTGTTTTTACGATCTCTCGTTTGGGAGGCTCTGCCTCCATTGGGAGCACAGGAGGCAGAGCCTCTGGCAGAGTATCTTCTCTTTTGTTTTACTATCTCTGGTTCCCAGGGTCTCCCTAGGAACGCAGTTGGGAGGCTCTGCCTCCATTCCGGCCACAGGAGGCAGAGCCTCTGGCATTTCGTGACCAGGCTCCGGCCTGGTCACGAGGGGAATGTCTAGCATGGGTACGTCGCCGCCGCCAGAACCAATTTCACACAATTAGCCAAGTGGCCAGACCCCAGAAGGGAATAAATCTTAACCAACGTTTTCCACTACCTTGTGGCTCAATTTTGCCAATCAGCATAGCTTGGAAGAGGCTAAAGAGCAATATATCTACACAGAAAGCAACTGTCAGTCTGTTTGTATGAAGGGACTGGATAAAGTATTGTGCTCTCTGGGTCAAGTCCCCAAATTCCGGTCGGCCCAGCATTCCCCAAATTAAGGCTCCCGTCCCCACGATCAGTCCCGTCCAACCAAATATGCGAGCTAATAAACCCTTGCTAGTCTGATTTTCGGTTTCCTCGGGGGTAGCAGTTGTCAGCACTGCCATATAAGGAGCAAGAAAACTATTGGTGAAGAACATTGCGAAACCCCAAATTAAGATCTTAGAAAATTCCCGACCGCGACTATCGGCCAGCAGCAGTGGCAAAAACATGAATATCCAGGCTTCAGCGAAGTTAAATAGGGCTTCGGATGCCGGATGTTCTACTGGCGATTCCATGTATTTAATGCCCACAGCATTTAAGATGGGCAGAATGAAAAATAAATTGATTGATTCATCGAGCACCTCTTTAATTGTATGGGGTTGAATTGCCCAGACCGGTTCCCCGGGAACTAGCTGCCCCGGTGGCGATAAAAACAGGATATAAATGTAGAGGGCTGACAGGATCCAAAGGGATGCTGAGAGCAGACGCTGATTATTTTCTTGTTCTTTGGGTTGGTTTGACTGTGCCATGTTTTTCTTGTTGAACGTTTAGGAGCGCGGGTGCATCTCATATTTGCCTCGCCGCCCGAACCCGTTCCCAGGCAGAGCCGTGGGAACGAGGGGCCCGGCTACACGAACAAAGCCCCAGCTCCCCGGGTAACGCCCCCTCCTCGCAGCGTAAGGGGCCTGGAGCGTGCAGGGGCTAGATTACAAAAGTGAGATGCACCCCGACGGCGGGCCATGGGCCATGGTACCTTTGAGGCGATTTAACTGTACTCGTCTTCATGCTGAAATTGTGGAGTGGGGCGAATTCCTGGCAGTTTGTTAGCGATCAATAAAGTGACAGGTTGAGTGATCCACCAATTGACTGTACAATATCTTGAAATCCGAAACTAGAACTCACGCGCGCACTAAACGAGAACTTTTACCCGATTATTGTTACCACGTCACCTCTCGTTGCAACAACCGCGAGTTTAAGCTGACTAATCATAAATGTAAGCAGGTATTCATATATGCCCTCAAAAAGGCTATTGAAAAGTACCAGTTCAAACTCTATGGACTCTGCATTATGTCCAACCACGTTCATTATCTCCTGGAACCGGCTCTACCAGAAGATTTACCCAAAATCATGCACTGGCTCAACTGGTATACCGCCATGTGCTTCAATCGGATGTTAAATCGCACCGGTCATTTCTGGGAGAAGCGCTATTTTAGTGAAGGTTTTCCTAACTCTGATTCCCCAAGGGTGTTAAATACTCTCCGCTACATTCACGCCAATCCTAAAACTGCTGGGATGCAACAAGGTTTTTTCTATGACTTTTCCAACTATGGATCCTATGCACGATTGACCGATGATGGATTGACTCAATGGCATCCTTGTTTTCTGGAACTTGGCTTAACTTTAGATGGTTGTGCTGAAAAATATAAAAGCTTTTGTAGCCGGTATAAACCCCGGGCTAAGTCCGATCGCCGTTCCCATTGGGGCTGCAATTTCTTGCCAAAGATTCTCAAACTTAAGCCTCAGCAAGAATCAAGAGGGCAGATGCTTTTGCCTTGGGTCCAGAGGGCGCAAACTCTCGATCTTGACGATATTGTGACGGCGGCCCTCGATTTTGTCCGTGCTAATAGTTACGCCTATGAAGTCGCCACCGAAAATTTCTATTAGCCTCGTTGCAAGTCAAACAAGGGATAGAACTGTCCGATCGCCGTTAGGGAAGTGCTAATGGAGCTTTTTGCTCTGTCAGATAGTAATTTTCTCAATTATCTGCAAATATTGACATGGATTTTGAGATTTGTGGAGTACCCGATACCTGTCGGGGCCCTGGGAGGGAAATGGGGGGCTGACAGGTATCGAATTACTGAAAAAAGAAAAAAACTTGACTCTTTGTCCGGCTTGGTGAATAATTGGTCAGAACGTCTCGCTTCCTCCCTTATCATGTGCCCACACCACCTTAACCTTACTTCTTCTCCCTCTCTACTTTTTTCTTTTTATCTTTCCTGTGTTTATTATCACCTGGCAGCTACTAGAAAAAAAAAGAAATGTTTTCCTTTGGTCATTCCGACGATACACGTTTTAGTCTGGGTCTCAGAGTCTCATAAGTCTCATACGTGTTGTCATCTTAGTCCGCATCTTACATCATTATGATAGCATCTCTTCACGGTAATTTTCAGACAATAATATTTGCATATCTTATATATGTGATTAAGAAAACTTATTAATTGGCATACATGAACCCTAGGGCTGGAGGTTCCGTCTTGTCTTCAGTAGCTGTCGGGTAGCGCTCGTTGGTAGCCGGGGCCGGTGTGGCAGACTGTGGCTGAGATTCTTGCTGTGCCGGTGTTGAGGCAGTTTGAGTTTGGCACTGATCGCAATTGTCAGACATTGTATGCAATTATTTGGTTATCTCCGATCTCAGCCACAGCATCGGAGAGCTGAT
>JACOMV010000003.1 GCA_014324065.1 Hormoscilla sp. SP12CHS1
GCATCTTCTAAGGGATGAGGATTTAATAACCTGGCTGTGGCGCTACGCTGGTTTGACACTTTATTAAATTCTTATTCCTAACTGATGGCACAAATGGGGTTTATCTTCGGCATCCAGGAACTCGTAAAACCCATTTAATCGCCAAAACCGGCGCGACACAACCCACAAGGGGTAATGTCACCGCCCCTTCCGTGGCCAGTAACCCCTTGCCTTGAATCCAGACATGGGGAAAACTAGCTTGTAACTGGGGGATAAAAGCTTTAGCAGCAGCATCGGTCCAACAGCTAATCGTATCCAAATGAGGCCAGATCCCCTGGGTGTCTATATCATCCCCCAGAAATAGCAGTTTTCAGTAATTTAGCCCTTTGGGGATTTGCAGGTAAGCCTCCCTTCCCTCTGGCAATATCGGTAATGAGGCGATCGGCTTCATTTTTTGTTTCTGAGAGTAATTGTAACAAAAATGTGGGACTCCAGACAGAAATCAAAGTCAAATCTGCCGTTGCCAAGAGAAACAACGCCGTCAAATAGCGCCACTCTGCCACATTAGATATTTCCGCAAACTCAGGAGGTACTGCCAAAAGGGAGGTGATCGTCCCTGCCAACTCCTGACCAAAATAAGCAGCATCGGACATCCCGATATTCACTCCGTTCGTAGTAAGCGCTAAAGCGCTTCTAACAGGACTAATGGCCCAATAACTCTTCCCCAATTTTATTCTCCGGCGTTGTTGCAACAAATCTGCCAACCAGGGAAAGATTGCCTGACGAAACCCTGCCAAACCCTTTGAGGTATAAGGAATAAGTTTTGCCCCGCCGCTACTCCCACCCGTCACCTCAAAAGCGACCACAGGATCTGAAGATAATATATTTGCTTCTCCCGCTGCGATCCGCTGAATATAGGGATGTAAAGCTTCGTAACTGTGGATGGGAACTCTTTGGCAAAATTCCAGATAATTACCAATCGATTCAAACCCGTATTCTCTGCCAAAAACCGTTTCCCGATTAGTACGTAAAATCTCTTGCAGCAGATGCCATTGTACCCCTAATGAATTTTGCAATCCCCGTTCAAAACTCTCTTTGTAAGGAGTCACCCTTTCTTCTAGGAACTGCCAGTTATTCATCATCAATGTAACCCTTCCAGAAATCCCCGTCTCGCGTGCGATCGCATATTATCTGCCCTCAACTCCATCAAACAGACCAACTCATGTCCCCGATCGTATTCGGGGTTGCGGGTTAAAAAATACTTAACATCTGGTTTTTTGCGCATTTCTGGCTTAATGTCCGCCCATTTTTCCCGCAAATGTCCTTGGGAAGTCGGGAACTTCACCACCAAGTCAAGGATAAAGTTTGTTCTCCCCAGTACTCGTGATGGACGATCGTATCTCCAGAAAATATGGCGCGTTTTTGCCATTCTGCAAATGTAAATTACAGGACTGCTAAAGTCGAAAAACCCCGGATTATCTGCCCTTCGTCCCGCAACAGGCTCGCATAATCCTTATTGCTCAAATCGGCAGAAAACAGGTACCGTCATAATACTGAAAATAAAAATCATACATTGACCGACTGATGTTATCCTGAAGAAAGGAAACATCGGAGTTATTTTTCGATAAAACTTCAGATGTTAATCTATGCATAGAGCCATTTTCGCGCCAAGAAAAACTGCTGGACTGTCAAAACCATTACCACCAACCAAGTCAGGAACATAATTGTCACGTGTTCGCCATTTCCCGGGACGAAGTAAACCGGACCATTATCCGAGGGGATGTGAGAAAGCATATACCAAGCAAAGTAAGCTTCGATCGAAAACATCGCCCCCGTCACCTGCAAATTAAAACATCCGATGCCGTCCAGACTATTAGTTTTGGGGATCTTAAACCATAATAGTGCTACCAGGGTAGCACTGAAAAAATCGTGAGCGATGCCCCAATAGGGATGCCAGTTGTGGCTGACGTACATCATCCACAACTCAGCGATCACCCTCAATAGCATATTAGCCCAGAAAATCCAGTAAGCGAGCCGCAGTTGCCGAGACAGGCGGCGATCGCATCCCAGCAATAGGGGGAGAAAATACCAAAACCACAAAACATAAGCTAGCCAAAAAACTTTAGGGATGGCAATGCCACCGCCCAAGGCATGAGCATAATTCTGAAAATAGTATAATAGGCATCCACTCGCGCCCAAAGCAGCAACGATCGACCAATATCCACTTAATGAAGCCAGGTGAAGTTGAAGTATTCATAGACGTGAAAACCGTCGTAGGGTGCATCTCATATTTGCAAAAATATTAATGTCGTAGGTTGGGTTGACGTTAGGAAACCCAACCCGCGAGATGTTGTTAACTTTGCGCTTGTTGGGTTTCCTAACGTCAACCCAACCTACAAATATTATGCTATATAATACGCGCTCTTCGAGATCAATTTAGCCCGCGCAGGCGGGCTTTGTTCATGTAGCCCCACTCTTTAGGGTGGGGATTTACAATCGTATATCGACCCAATGTTCTGCCCCAGGGGTGGGAGGTTCAGTGCCCATTTTAATTGCCTGACGCCATTTAACAATATAAGGGGCAAGCAAATCAGCGGGGATAAACTTGTAAGGCGCTTTGCCAAAACGATTAACATTGGCCTGTTGCAGATCGAGTATTTTGACATCTTGGTGAATAATAAAGCGAGAGAGTGGTTCAAAGAACAAGCGAACCAACCAACCCATCTCCACCTTAAAAGTCATCACCGTGTAAACTTCAGTTTCAGTTTCATTTATAGGAGTACAAGATGAAGTAATAATATAATGGCGGCCATCGTCAAAGATATAATCCACCCGGGTAGTGGCTGGGGCAATAAAGCGATCGGTATGTTGCATCTTGCTTTCCTTGCGAGTCAACAGCCACCAAATCAAGTTTTTTTTGCGAGGTTCACGGAAATATTCAGCCACGGCCCCATCTGGCAAACTGCGGACAACGGCCTTAACAGGTTTCGCAGTAGGAGAACGAAACCAAAACCGATGGACGTAAGTAGCATGAGGACAATCAAGAAAATTCTCCATACAGGTTTCCACAGCAGCGCGGAAGCGAGTTTTCATGTGAAAATTCGTCCACCCCCGATCGCCCAGATAGGGAAATTGCCATGGTAAGTCGCTAGCGGGCCGATCGGCAAGGCAAACCCAAACATAACCATCTTGTTCCCGGCAATGATAAGATTTTACCCAAAGATTGTCCGGAATCGGACAGCCTGCGGGAAATGCAGGAATTGCCGTAACGAAGCCATCCGCACCGTATCGCCAACCGTGATAAGGGCATTCCAGCTGCTCGTCACATATCCTACCCCGAGATAGAGGTGCATGACGATGAGCGCAGCGATCTTCCAGGGCCGCGATCGAGCCATCGGCAGGGCGAAACAGCACCAGAGGCTGTTGTAGAATCGTGACAGCGATGGTTTTTTGGCGATTGAGTTCGGTGGAACGACAAGCAATATACCAAAAATATTCTAGCATTTTTTTCTGACTGCGTTTATAATGAAAAACAGACAACCCTTAATCTCACCTTACATGACCTCAACTCTCATCTCGCCATCAACTCTTACCAGTTTAAACTCTCCCACCATCCGCCAACTACCCAATGGGCTGACAATTATAGCAGAACAGATGCCCGTCGCCGCTGTAAATCTGAGCCTGTGGCTGAAAGTAGGATCGGCGGTAGAAACAGACCAGATCAATGGCATGGCGCATTTTTTAGAGCACATGGTCTTCAAAGGAACAGAGAAACTGCCAAGCGGAGAATTTGAGCGTCTGATTGAGGAACGAGGGGCCGTTACCAACGCCGCTACCAGTCAAGACTGCACCCACTTTTATATCACCACGGCCCCTGGAGACTTTGCCGAACTAGCCCCCTTGCAGATCGAGGTAGTCCTCAATCCTAGCATTCCCGAGGCGGCATTCGATCGGGAAAGAAAGGTAGTATTAGAAGAAATTCGGCGATCGGAAGATAATCCCCACAGCCGCAGCTATCAGCGGTCAATGGAGATGGCCTTTGAAAGACTGCCCTATCGGCGATCGGTACTAGGTCCGATGGCAGCGATCGAACAGCTAACAGCGCAGCAAATGCGGGATTTCCATGGAACTTGGTATCAACCCCCATCAATAACCGCTGTAGCAGTAGGAAATCTGCCAGTTGCCGAATTAATTGAGATTGTAGCAGAAGGGTTTACAGACGCGATTGGGCCTACGGATGCCGAGACATTTGTCGAAAAATATCTCCATTTGAACCCAGAACCAGCTTTTACCGAGATTATTCGCCGGGAAGAAGTCGATCGCAGCTTAACCCAAGCGCAGTCAATCGTGGTCTGGCGGGTACCGGGAGGGATGCAACTGCATCAAACTTATGCCCTAGATATATTAGCATCAATTTTAGGACAGGGGCGCACTGGCAGGCTGATTCGGGATTTGCGGGAAGAACGGGGCCTAGTATCGAGTATTTTCGCCAGCAATATGACCTATGAAGGTCAGGGAGTTTTCTATATTGCTGCCCGACTGCCAGAGGAGAATTTGGCAACGGTAGAAACAGCGATTCAATCCCATATTAGCACAATTGGAGATACCATCCAAGAAGCAGAAATTGCCCGGGTGCGGGCCCAAGTGGCAAATCGCTTTATCTTCGCCAACGAAACCCCGGGCGATCGGGCCAGTTTGTATGGCTACTATCAATCAATGATAGGGGACTTAGCCCCAGCCGTCAACTATCCCGCCTGCATTCAAGCTATAGACGCCCAAGAACTGCAAGCAGCAGCAAAGCTGTATCTGTCTCCAGAAGCTTACGGCGTCCTCACAATTAAACCTGGAACTAAGAATTGAGAATTGAGCAATTGTTAATTGAGAATTGAGTCATGTGGAAAAATATTGCCGCTCATATTTCCCAAGTCACGGGAGAGAAATTTGAAATAGACAGTCATCGATCGGTAGCAGGAGGCTGTATTAACCAAGGCTATCGCGTTACAGGGGGCGATTGCGCTGCGCGCACGCTACGCGATCGCACCTACTTCATCAAGCTCAACTCCGCCTCAGAAATAGCCATGTTTGCAGCAGAAGCCGAGGGCTTGAAACAAATGCATCAAACAAAAACCATTCGGGTACCGCAGCCCCTTTGCGTAGGAACAGAAGGCAATTATGCCTATATCGTCATGGAGTGGTTAGAATTGGGTTCTGGTAATAGCCAAGCTTGGGAAGAAATGGGACGTCAACTAGCAGCAATGCATCGCTGCACTCCCCCGAAAGTACCAGAAAACTGCGGGTTTGGCTGGGACCAAAACAACACCATTGGTTCCACGCCTCAGATAAATACCTGGACAGCAGACTGGGCCGAATTTTTTGCCAAACACCGACTCGGCTATCAATTCAAATTAGCCCGCAGTCGGGGCGGACATTTTCCCCAACAAGACAAATTGCTAGCAGCAATTCCCGAATTATTAGCCAGTCATCAGCCACAAGCTTGCCTAGTTCACGGCGACTTGTGGGGGGGAAACGCCGCCTGTACCGTCACGGGAGAACCAGTAATTATCGACCCCGCAACTTACGTGGGCGATCGGGAAGTAGACATCGCCATGACCGAACTATTCGGCGGCTTGACAGCAGCATTTTATCGCGGCTACAACGAAGCATTTCCCCTAGATACTGGGTACAAAAAGCGTAAAACCCTCTACAATCTCTATCATATTCTCAATCACTTCAATCTCTACGGTCCGCGGACGGCCCGAAAAATCGGTGGCGGCTATGGATCCCAAGCAAACAGGATGATTTCAGAAATACTAGCTTAGTTCCAAGAGGTCTAATGTCAAGAAACCGGGTGGGGATAATCCCATTTTGGAAAAACAATGCTACAATTAGTCTAACGATTATCCTATTAGTCGGTTGAAACCGACTTGGCGCCTCGAAACCTGGCTCCCGCCTGGTAACGCGGCGCTATCCCCCGGGTAGTGCGAGTAGCGCTCCCCCATCGAGCGACCAGGATACACCGAAGGCGGGCTGATAGCGAAGTTATGAAGAAGGTTTATTAATGTAATAGAGTAGCCAAAGCACTCCCGCAATGCCCATAAAGTGAGCTAAAATCGTGTTAGTATTAGCCTGGACTACAAACAGATCCAGAGGTTCAATAAACCCTCTAAGATTAGTTGCTGGATCGAAAAAAGTTCTTGGCTGAGTCAGGGACTTGGCCACTAAGGTGCCAGTAATTGCCGAGCCCGCAATAATAGTCAAGGCCATTCCCACCAGAGAGAACATCAATCCCAAACGCAGGATAGAAACCGTGTAACTCTTGGAAGGGCGGAGACTCGGAGTAGGCGATCGCAGCTGTCTGGACAAGCGTATGTAACGGAAAGCCTGGTAGACACTAGCATACAGCAACAGCAGTCCGCAAACAGCAAAAAATAGACCGCCCCCCGTGCCTGGATTATTCGCCCCACTACCCCTAGTGGTGCCAAAAATAACAGCAATCAATAAAATCACGCTAGAAATGATTGCTAGCGTTAATTGACTGACGAAACCGATCCAGCCCGCAAGTCGCAACACATTAGCAAATCGCTCTATCGCCGGAGGTAGGGAAACAATTGGTGAGTTTTGTGACATAATCATCCTCAGTTTCTACGATTATCAGTTTACCAGCAGGATTGACCACTGACCACTGACCACCGACCACTGACCGCTGACTGCTGATATGGTCCCTTAATTGTGTATATAGGATTAATACTGTTATTATGAACACATTGCAGACCGATACTGGCAGCCAATCGGGGTCTCCTAGGATCGCTAATCCCACGTGTATAGGAGACCCCCTCGGCCCATTCCCCAAGTCTGGTTAGTGTTTTGTTAAATTTGGGCATAACACTGACATCTGAATACGTCACATACATTCATAGTGCCATTTTAACTGGCACCAGGGCTGCATCTACCAGACGCAAATTGCCCCGTTGATGATGACTGTACAGAAGACGAATGAAAATTAACGATATCTATGAGTTTTTTCTCGAGCCACCCCCAATTGATCTCAACAAGGAACTGGCTGTTTGCTATATACTTTCAGTTTTATTGGAAGCAGACTCCTATGGAACCGAACTTATGGGACTGCTAGAGAAGCGATATCCCATCTACCGGCTTTCCGACACGGTCCTGTACAGTTCCCTCAAATTCCTGCAAGAAGAACAGCTGATTACAGGCTATTGGCAAAAATTGACAGGACGCGGACGTCCCCGTCGCATGTATCATATCCGTTCCCAATGGCGCCAACAGGCCAAAGACCTGGCCCGAATCTGGCAAGATTATGTTGCCATTAAGAGCGAGCGCATTTTACTTTTGCGACAATCTTATCTAGAATGTTCCTCAGCAGCACCATCGAAACTACCAGCCACCAGATCAACTCGCGATCGATCACTGCTGCTGTAGGGTGGGCCACAGCCCACCTTACGTTTAATCTTCTCAATTTACCATTTCCAATATCGTTAACATTTTCACAATTGCTCATGAGTAGTGCTCTCGTATCGACAGCTTTAATTCCGACCTTGCTGTTATTTGTGGGTTTGTTTTTCTTTATCAAAGCCTCAGTCAAAGACAGAACCGAAAAAATCACCATAGCAGCAGCATCCGACCAAATGCTAACTCAATTAGAGGAATATTTTACCCAGCGATCATACCGCGTCACAGCACGAGACAGCACTAATAAGAGAGTAATATTTGAAGGGTTTGTCCGCCCCAGTCTGTTTCTGGCTATCTTTCTCACCCTGTTAGCCGCAGTTGGCATTCTTTGCGGCAGTTGTATTTTGTCGATCGTCTTTCCCCAGTGGAATTTAGTTTGGTTTTGCTTGGTATTATTATCGCCAGTTGCCGGGATTTTTTACTGGCAAAAAGCGGGACGACCCGAGCAAGTGTCCCTGGCAATAGAAACCAAACCAGATGCAGAATCACAGCAGCTTCATAGCTCTATCGCTATCACCGCCCATCGAGACGAACTAGCCCAGTTACAAAATGTTTTACCTTTGTCAAAGCTGTAAACACCAATTAATTCACCTGCCCAACCTTAACTTTCTCTGACAAAATATTAACTGATAGATAGTAGAAACCAGGTTTTTCTGAAAAACCTGGTTTTTGGGTTGACGACAATTACTATTGACTGTGGAAGGAGATCGGGGGGTTCTGGGCTTCGAGGTGAGAGACGTTCGGCAAGATCTCAGTCGAGCCGCTCAACCGAATAGCAGCCTGGGCTTTAATTGCTGCGGATGCCGCAATTTGAGCCTTTTGTTCTGCCTCTTTCAGACTGGGAAACAGAAAATGGTTTTCCTCAACGTACTGAGCTCCAAATAGTCCTTTTTCCGCCCAGAAGTACCGATCGGTAGTATGCTCATTTCGCTTGACTAGCAGTAAAGCTGGTGGCACAATGCCTTGAGCACGAATATACTTACGAGCCGCTGTCACGGGTTTATCTTCACCAGTTTCTATGTGATAGTGAGCAACTTGCTCAAGAATTCGACGCCCTTCTAGGCGACGACGACTTTTACGCTTGCGTCTCCTGGCCAATCTAGCTTACCTCCTTTTTCTGCGGACTCTGTAGTTAGCACTACCAAATCCCGAACAATTCTATCTAATCTAACTTAAAGCATCAAGGGTGTGATCATAAGTAGTTAATAGCCCGAAGCTAGCTCCCCGGGTAACGCCCCCTCCGCTGCGAGGAGAGCATCGATGAGATATGTATATAGCCGCGGAGAAAGGTTGCCACGCTGCGCACAGGGCTGCGTGTCCTGCGCGAAAAATCGCTCCGGACCGGACCCCTCGTTCCCACGGCTGCTCTCCTCTCCGGGTAACGACCCCTCCGCTGCCCGTGGGAACGGGTTCGGGCGGCGAGGCCTCCTACCAACGGGTTTTGACCACACCCAAACATCAACGATGCTTAAAATAGCTAAGCAAAAAAGCCTTCCTCCCCAGGAGGTAAGCGGATGTAGGGGCAATCTTTCCCTGGAATAAGATCTAAAAAGTAAAGAAAAGTATAAAATATGTAACAGTAGAGATGCCGATAACAATAGTCCGGACCGTTTTGGCTGTACGTAGCTGCAAGCCTTGCAGCGTCAGCCTTTCAGGATAGAGAATTTTAGGCAAGTTAGCCCTAGGGCAGACATTGAAAAATATAAAGCGCGAAGGGCTGCAACCCTTGTGTTGTGGTCGATCCGATTTTTCGGGCCGTCTGCGGACCGTGGGTCTAAAAACTGTCCGGAGTATTGTGATAAGATATAGGTTGTGCGTCACAGGGTCTAGCCAGTACTGCTCCAATGTTGATATCCGCCAGTTCTGAATTTGTGGCTCTATGCCGATCGCAACTAGCCCTGTTAACTCAGGGACTGGGGGCTTCTGTGGGGGTTGTCTACTTGACAGAAAAGCTAGTAGAAGACGCCCAGACAAAGCTAATCCCGATTTCTCGGGCCGTCTGCGGACCGAGCGTAGCATACCCAGAGATGGCTGCGGTTTGGCAGTCCAATCGGGCACGGTCCGCGGACGGCCCGAAAAATCAGGTGTTGTTACCGTCTGGGGCGGGTATGGTGGAAATAATGCCTCGCAGATCGAGGGGTAGTACGAGTAGCCTGCCCCTTAGACATCGAAAGCTGCCGTCGGCAACAGGGGCTGAGACCAGAACGGGATCGGCTGGCTATAATGAGCAGGAGTTAATAGAGGAGGATCTCTTGCCAGAACACCAGTTGGTGTTGCCCCTGATGCATGAAGGGGCAGTGATGGGGTTACTGGTGACGGCGCGATCGGACAGAGCTTGGAATCAGAGGGAACAAAAGCAGATCGCCCAGATTGCTAATACTGTAGCACTTGCCTGTATTTTAGACCAACGCTACCAATGGTTAAAAGAACAAGGGCTCCAATCTCGACTGACGATGGCTCAGCAACAACATGTTTTGGACAATCTGTTGCATCAGTTCCGAAATCCTCTGACGGCCCTGCGCACCTTTGGCAAGCTGCTGCTGAAGCGACTGTTACCAGAAGATAGCAATCGCACGGTGGCCCAGAGTATTGTCCGGGAAAGCGATCGCCTGCAATTCTTGCTGCAACAGTTCGACGCGGCCCTGGATATAGTAGACGTGGAAACAGATGACGTGCTAGATTCCGATTTTTCGGGCCGTCCGCAGACCGTAGCTCAAAAGGAGGCCAGGCCAGTCGGATTACTGCCGGCATCTAATTCCTTGGGGAGCAGGGATTTAACTCTGGAATCTTACTCCGTGGCCGCAATACTAGCACCGCTACTCGCTTCGGCAGAGGCGATTGCCCAGGAACGCCAGCTAGGTTTACATGTGGAAATACCCCAGGAAATGCCGCCAGTGCAAGCAGATATCCAGGGGTTGCGAGAAGTGTTAAGCAATATAATTGATAATGCCTTGAAATATACAACAGCAGGAGGAGATCTGTATGTTCGGGTAGGAGTACAGCCTCAAGGTGACAAGGTGTTAATTGCCGTGAGTGACACCGGTCCGGGCATTCCCCCCTCAGACCGTCCCCACGTGTTCGAGCGCAATTATCGGGGAGTGCAGGGGGAAACAGAGATATTTGGTACGGGTTTGGGATTGGCGATCGCCTCTGAGTTAGTCTCCCAAATGCAGGGTGAAATGCAAGTGTTCTCCCCAGCACTGTACCCAGAAGGAAGCGTCAGGGGAACTACCTTTATTGTCTGGTTGCCGATGTCCGCGCAGTCAGCAAGGGGGGATTAAAGCCGATTTTTCGGGCCGTCCGCGGACCGTGTATTCGGTCCGCCAGATCGGGCGCAGCGGCTCCGACTGCGATCGATCGCGATATCACAGTTGAGTTTGAGAGCCAGATCTGTTTCGGAGTTAATAGTAATCAAATTGACTTTGTTGTTACCCAACAGTGCGCCAGCTATTCCCCCTAAAACCGCACCAATGATAGGTTCTTCAACGTCAATCTTGCCAGTAATCTCAGCAATAATTGCAGCAGCGGCCCCTCCGATTTTTCGGGCCGTCCGCGGACCGTTCAATGCCCCTTCAATGACGGAATCAGCATCAACGCCCCGATTCACGGTTTCGGTTTCCGTGACGATCTGAGAAGAAGCATCAATATTCAGTCGCCTGCCACGGGGTGTCACGATCTCCTGAGAAACAAACTGAATGCCATCCAGAGCAGGTACCAGTTCGCCGCTAATTTGGCTGCCACCAGGAATCAAGCGTTTTCCATTCCTAGAGACAACATCTTCCGAGACCATCAATGTCAGTTCCATTGGGGAGCATCTCGATTATGTAATGAGTAATTGTACTCATTACATAATCGATAAAGATTCGCCAAGATGAGGTGCTGGTGTGATAGCCGCAATGCCGCGATCGTAACTAACTAACTATAAAATCGTCCTCATCGAGAGACGAAAAATGAACATTACCCAAACGTACCAATAATGGTCTTGGCCACTCATTCTTGACAAAAATCGCAGGTTGCAAACCGGTGTTAATATTGCCCGTAATGGCTATATCTTCAAAAGTCAAACCTTCTGGTAACTTGATTTTGTCCGTGCCATCCTCAAAGTCCTGGATGGTGGACCAATCCGTTCGGGACAAGACAAAAATATCCGCACCCTCACCTCCGATGAGGATATCCCGCAGAAATTTTCCACCACCCCCGATGAGGGTATCGTTTCCAGGACCCCCGTGGAGGGTATTGCGTCCACCATGCCCTTCGAGGTGATCGTCTCCAAAACCTCCGTGGAGGTTATCGCTTCCACCATCCCCAATGAGGGTATCGTTTCCAGTATCGAGGAGAATGTCATTCCCCTCTCCGTCGATGATACTGACGCGCCCATCTCCATCGACGGCGATTTCAGTGAAGGTAATATTTTCTAGCCAATCGAACCTCGACAGATCTAGGGCAGTCAACTCTCCTGCTAGCATGATGGAGTTGGACTAGCCAAAACTGTGATGAGGCTGCTATTAATTGTTAAAAGAATGAACTTATGGCCATCTAGACTGCATGATTCCGCTAGAACTGACGCTAAAAAACTTCCTTAGCTATCGCGAGGCAACCATGAATTTTCGCGGCTTGCATACGGCCTGCATTTGTGGAAAGAATGGCTCGGGCAAGTCGGGACTGCTAGAAGCGATCGCCTGGAGTCTGTGGGGTAAAAGCCGCGCCGCGTCGGAAGATGACCTGATACATATTGGTACATCTGAGATGAGGGTTGATTTGGTCTTCTCTAAAGACGAGCAAACCTATCGGGTAATTCGCTCCCGTCAGCGAAAGGGTCCCAGTACGCTGGAATTTCAGGTGCAGACCCTAAAGGGCTTTAGCTCTTTGACCGCAGGTAAAATGCGGGCAACCCAACAGCTGATTACACAGCAGCTGAAGCTAGACTACGAGACTTTTGTCAATTCTGCCTATTTGCGCCAAGGTGGCTCGGATGAATTTATGCTTAAAGGTCCGACGGAGCGCAAGCAGATCCTGGCAAAACTCCTCAGTCTAGACCAGTATGATTCCCTGGCAGAAAAGGCAAAAGAGCGATCGCGCCTTCTTAAGGGACAAGTGGATCTGCAAGCTCACAGGCTGTCGGAGATGGAAAGGGAGCGCGCGCAGGACTCGGAGATCGCCGAAGAACTAGCAAACCTAGAAAAGGAGACTGCTGCACTAAGCGCCTCGCAATACGTCACTCGACAACAACTGCAAAGTTTACAAACCCTATACCATCAACAGCAAACCCAGCAGCAACAGCTCTCCTGGCACCGCAGTCAGTACCGCGTCCTGAGCGAAGAGTGCGATCGCTTGCAGCAAGAATTGACAGCAGCAACCCAGAAACAGCGGGAAATAGAAAGCTTGTTAGAGACCAAAAGCGCGATATTAGAAGCCTACGCCCATTTCCAACACCTACAAGAGCGAGAAGAAGTCTTTGCGGCTAAATTTCAAGCCCACCAGGCAGCCCAAGCACAGTTGCAACAGTTGCTAGCAACGAAAGCCGAGCAAGTTGGGGAACTGCAAAAGCAATTACGTAAAAGTCAAGCTCAGTTGCAAGCCCTATGCCAACAAGAACAGGAGCTACAGCAAACCCTTAGCCAGCAATCAGAAGTAGAAGCGGGACTGCAACAACTGCGCCTCGGACGCGATCGCCTCGCGTACCTGGACAGGCTGCAACTGCAAGTGGCCCCCCTACTGCGACGCCGCCAGCAGCTAGAAAGCCAGTTAGAGCGCGATCGGGCCTATTTGAGTGCTAAATTAGAAGAACTGCAAACCTCTCTGGTCCAGATGCAAGAAGATCGAGCCCGGGCCCCCCAACTCCAAGAAGCAGCCCAGGAAATACAGGATCGAATTCAACAGTTAGAAAAGCAGCGCATCTATCAGCAGCGAGTACTAGAAAAAGGACAGGAAAGGCGTCACTTCATGGAACGCCTGCAAGCCGATCAGCGCAGCTATGAAACCCAGCTGGGGGAACTGAACCAGAAAATTCAGATGCTGAATGGGACTCGTATCCCTTGCGGGAGCGCAGCGCAATCGACCGCCTCGACTGATGAGAGTCAAGAAAATGAAAGCTTCGGAGTATGTCCCCTGTGCGATCGCCCCCTGGACGAACATCATTGGCATTTAGTACAACAAATACATCTTTGCCAGCAGCAAGAAATCCTCGACCGACTGTGGGTAGTGCGGGAACAGCTAGCAACCTCCGATCGAGAAATTCAAATTCTGCGGACAGAATATCAGGAACTGGATCTGCAATTGCGTCAGTTGACGCCCGCCCTAGAAAAGCGGGGCGAATTACAAGCCCGTCTCGACGTAAAGCGCGAAAGTCTGGTGCGACTGCACACGTTGGATGCGCAAGCGACCAAGATTGAGCAGTCACTAAGTACTGGGGAATATGCAGCCCCCTTGCAGGCAGAACTTCGCTTGATTGAAGAGCGACTGCATGCACTCAACTACGATGAAAAAGACCATGCTCTGGTCAAAGGACAGGTAAACCGATGGCGCTGGGCAGAAATTAAGCAAGGGGAAATCAAAGCTGCCCTCAAGCGTCAAAAACAGATTAACACCCAGCACCCAGAACAAGAAGCGCGTATTGCCGAGATATATCACACTTTAGAGCAATTAGAGCAAACATCTCCCTTACAACGACAGATTGAGTCCCTGGAACAGGATCTAGAGTCACTTGGCTATAACTTAGACGAGCACAATAGCTTGCGGACTGCTCTACGACAGGCTCAACCAGCCCAGCTGCGCTACCAACAGCTACTGCAAGCAGAAGCACAATATCCCCAGTTAGTACAAGCGACTCGCGAGTTGACAGAACGCTCTGAGGCCCGCACTAAAGAACTTATGGAGATAAATTCTCAAATTGAGGCGCTCGCCCAACAACTGGCAACTTATCCCGATGCTACTACCCAGATTAAAGCCTTAGAAGCCCAACTCAGCCAAGGCCACGAGCAAACACTGAACGAACAGCATGCCCGACTAGGACGCCTCCAGCAGCAACAGCAACATTTGATAACTCTAGAAACCCAGTACCAAGCCCAGCAGCAGCAACTACAATCTACACAGCGGCAATATCGAGTAGCCCAAGAATTAGCCCATGCTTTCGGGAAAAAAGGCATTCCAGCGCTGATGATCGAGAACCTCCTGCCCCAACTGGAAGCGGAAACTAATTTCATACTAGGACGACTTTGTGGCGACAACCAACTGCACGTTCAATTCGTGACTCAAAAGGCCGGGCGGTCCCCTAAGAATAAATTAATAGATACCCTAGATATTCTCATTGCTGATACCCGGGGGACTCGTCCCTACGAAACCTATTCTGGCGGTGAAGCTTTCCGCGTCAACTTTGCCATTCGTCTCGCCCTCGCCCGACTCCTGGCCCAACGATCTGGCACCTCTTTACAAATGTTAATTGTCGATGAAGGCTTTGGCACCCAAGACCTTGAAGGCTGCGATCGCCTGGTTGCTGCCATTAATGCGATCGCCCCTGATATGAGCTGCATCCTCACCATCACCCACATGCCCTATCTCAAATCCGCCTTCGGTACCTGCATCGAAGTTACCAAAACGGCTCTCGCTGGTTCCCAGTTAAGTCTATCAATTTAGATAATCAACTATTAACTATTATCCTTGAACTATTAACCATTAGGATCGATGCGCATTAGCAGCTTATCAAAATCAACTGGTTCTCCATTTTCTACCATAATTTCCATCACCCGTCCCGATACCTCCGCTTCGATTTCGTTCATCAGCTTCATCGCCTCTATTATGCAGACCACTTGACCTGCATTAATGCGATCGCCCACCTGTACAAATGGCGCTTCTCCCGGTGCCGGTGCGTGATAAAAAGTTCCCACCATCGGAGACTTAATCTCTGCCCATTTTTTTTCTGCCAGCGGCTGTCCAGTTCCAGTCTCGACAGTAGCAGAAGGGGCTGTTTCTACAGGCGCCACACGCTCCGGGCCCCCTCCGCTACCATCTACAGGAGGTGCCGTCACCACGGCGGCGCCTGCCGTCGCCACGGCTGCGCCTACTGGCACTACGCCACCTTCAGTCTTCACCGTAGCCTTCCGCAGCGTCAGTTCAACATCAACACCCTTTAACCTCAACTCCGCAATGTCAGTTTGATCCAATGCGGCTATCAGTTCACGGAGTTCGTTAAAGTTCAGTTCCACAGCTTTTTATCACCCGTAATTGATTAGTTGTCATTCTACTAATAGCTAATGGCTACTGCTAAGATCGCAATTCGCAATTGTAAGCTACCCGCCTTTGACTGCGGAGGTATCTCCTGGGTAGGGGCGAAGCATTCGGGCAGAATGATAACAACGGAGACGATAAACCTAACCCCGAATGCTTCGCCCCTCCATAGGGGTCGGGAGATACCTGAGCCATTAGCAATTCGCAACGCCGCAATTATATCAAGAAGGCTAGTTTTCGCGACCCAGGTAGCTATCGTTGCGGGTATCAATTTTGATCTTCTCTCCCACGGAAATAAACAAGGGCACCATGACTTGAGCCCCTGTTTCCAGGGTAGCGGGTTTCGTCCCGCCAGTGGCCGTATCGCCCTTGACCCCTGGATCCGTGTCAGTCACCTCTAGCACCACCGAGTTAGGCAGTTCCACTTCCAGCACTTGGTCGTTCCAAGTCAGGATATTGACTTCCATGCCTTCGGATAGGTACTTTACCCGATCGCCGATCTTTTCTGGGTCCAGACGGCTCTCTTCATAAGTTTCCATATCCATAAAGACAAACTGCTCGCCGTCTTTATAGGTATACTGCATCGTATTTTTTTCCAGATTGGCTTGGGGAACCGTTTCCCCAGCCCGGAAAGTGCGTTCGATCACATTACCTGTCTGGGAGTTTTTCAACTTCGTGCGCACAAAGGCAGACCCCTTACCTGGCTTGACATGCAGGAATTCCTGCACCCGCCATACGCTACCATCTAGTTCAATTGTGACGCCGGTTCGAAAATCATTACTGGAGATCATGAATCTCTGGGGGAGCAATATTCGGATCCTTATTGTAACCCGACGTGGGAACCAACTCTCTACTCTGGCTGGAAATATCTCGGACACCACCCGTGATGGGACTGGCGAGCGCTGATGTCCGACTGGCGAGCGCTGATTGGTGAGTCGTGTCCGAGAGTGCCCACCCATGTCGCTGCCGGTCAGGCGAGCGACAGGGTGGGCATCTCTGGACACGATAGGGGCATAGGAGTGAACATCCCTATGGCAAGATGAAACATGGGTTTGTTGCCCAGGGCAGATGTAAAGCGAAGACAGGCAGATAAATTTATGGATGTAAGCAAGTCAAGGACTAACCTATGGCAGCGCTGGCTGAAGACAGGCATCTTAGCTGTGCTGCTGTTTACCCTCTCGATCGGACTGGACGCCGCTTGGTGGAATTTTGGGGGCAGTAAAAAACCCCAGCAGACTCTCTTACCCTCTGGGGACGCTATTACCGATGGCAAAGCCCTGTTGCGGTATGCCCTGCCAATTGACAATCAACCAGTGCGGGAAATGCAAGCCAATTTGGAAAGCATCTCCACAGCACTGCGGGGCAAGCATTGGAGTGACATCACGAGAAACATCACTAAGGTACAGACCACGAGCAACCAACGCCCTACACAACTGCTCTCGTCAGTGCCTTCGGATAGCAAACCACAAGCAGAATCAATCATAGCCCAGATATCCTCAGGACTGACCTCTCTAAGAGAAGCTGCTGAAGTTGAAGATAAAGAACAGGTGCAGTTCGTCAGAGACGAACTGCTGGATTTGGTGGGGCAGCTAGAACAGTTAATGGTGCGCGGCATGACCTTTGAAGTACCATCGGAGTACAGCAACCTGCCACAACTGTTAGGTCGGGCCACCGTGGCGATCGAAACCAATAAGGGCAAGATGACAGCGGTGCTCGACGGTTACAGTGCCCCGGTTACCGCTGGTAATTTTATGGATCTGGTGCAGCGCGGGTTTTATGACGGTCTGGAGTTTACAAGGGTAGAAAAACAATACGTGGCGCAAGTGGGAGATCCCCCGGGCCCCGAAGACGGTTTCATTGACCCAGACACAGGGGAATACCGGGCTATTCCCTTGGAGATCCTGGTCCAAGGTGAGCCAGAACCAATCTATGGTACTACCCTAGAAGAGGTGGGTATGTATCGCGAACATCCGGTGCTTCCCTTCGCCGCCTATGGCACTCTGGGGATGGCTCGTCCTGATGAAGATCTCAATGGGGGTTCTTCTCAGTTTTTCTTCTTCCTGTTTGAAACAGATCTGACGCCGCCTGGCGTTAACCTATTGGATGGTCGCTATGCCGCGTTTGGCTATGTAACTGAAGGCAAGGACGTACTAGGGAAGCTGACCCAGGGAGATGTAATTGAATCCGCTAAAGTGATAGAAGGAGCTTCTAATTTAGTGCAACCTTCGATGTACTCGGGGCGCGCTACTCGCACTACCCCTCGCACATCGAAGAAAGGTTAGGTTTATTGTGTTATGGCCATTCTGGAAATTGCTTTTGTAATCGGATTGAGTTCGCTGGTAGGTCTGTACGTCTTGAATACTATCCAAAATGGTCAGCGTCAGCGACAGCTGCAAAATGCTTTCTATCAGCTGTTAGAAAAGCAAAATGGGGAGGTTTCTCTCATTCAGCTGGCTGCGGCGGCGAGAATGGATGCTCTGGTTGCTCAGAGGTTCTTGCAACAACAAGTGCAAATTTTTTCAGCGATGCCTGAAGTGGATGCTGAGGGGAATACTTTCTATCGTTTTCCGAAACTGCAGAATCCTGAGATGTTCAGTATCGATAAACGCCAGGATGAGTGGTAAAAAAACTAGGGAAGTTGTTGCGCAGCGGGGGGGTCAGGGAGCCTGCGCGCCCTGGCAGGAGTTGGGGAGGCGATCTCCTGCCTCCCCAACTCTAAACAATCCTTTTCGGGCTCTAGAGTCGGTCAAGTATGTGGTATAAACCCGGTTGTTATAGCTGTTAAAGCGGTAGTAGTCATATAGCGTTTCTCAGATAGATGCGATCTAATTTGAGATAGATGACGTACTGCAAATTGCAGACCTAGTAAGGGTTTCAGCGATTTATTCATAGCGGAGGTTTCCCGCACTGCATGAGAAATGCTATATATAAATGTTTGAGCAATGAACAATTTTCAATGAACAATTTTCAATGAACAATTAGATATCATACTTATCTCGCTGACCTTCAGTTCTCAAGCGCACAGAATCGGCGTGGTACGGGAAACCCTCAGCTTGAGCCAAAAGATCGATCGCGTCGGCAACTTTTTTCAGGGCCTCAGGAGAATAATGAATTATATTAGAATGCTTCAAATAAGTTTCCACGCCTAGGGAAGAAGCGTAGCGGGCAGCACCATTAGTGGGAAGATTCTGGTTAGGACCAGCTAAGTAATCTCCTAGGGCGATCGGGGACGAATAGCCCAGAAAGATCGCTCCAGCATGACGAATTTCTTCTAGTAAACTCCAGGGGTCAGCCACTTGCAGCATCAAATTTTGGGGAGCAAAAGCATTCGCGAGTTCCGCCGCCATGAGCTCAGATTCTACCACCACTACCAAACCATAATGGGCGATCGCCTTTGAAGTCAGCAACCGGCGGGAGTGGTTAATAAGTTGCCGGTCAACTTCAGCTGTCACCAGAGTAGCCAAAGTCAAATCCGGAGTCAACAGGATCGCCGATGCCATAGGGTCCCGTTCCGCCTGGGCCAACAAATCCGCCGCCACATGTTCATGATTTGCGAGGCGATCGGCAATAATCAACAGCTCTCCCGCACCGGTCAAACAATCTATCCCCACTATCGGCGAGACCAGTTTTTTGGCTAGAGTTACATATATATTACCAGTCCCTACGATCACATCTACTGGCGGAATAGTTTCCGTACCATAGGCAAAAGCCCCGATCGCCGCCGCCCCGGACACCCGGTAAACCTCCTGAATACCTGCCGACTGAGCAGCCACCAGCACCGCTGGATTAATTTTCTTATCCGGTCCCGGCGGAGTAGACATGATCGTCCTCCGTACTCCAGCCACCTTAGCTGGGATAGCATTCATCAGCACCCGACTTGGATAAGCCGCTCCACGCTCCGGGCCCCCTCCGCTACCGGGCACATATATCCCCGCCTTTTCCACCGGCTGATATCGCTTACCCAAAACTACATCCAGATCCTTAAATTGCACCCACGATGATGGCACTCTCTGCCGGTGAAATGCCTCAATTTGGCTCGACGCCAAAAAGATCGCGTCTAGTAAATCTTTATTTACCTGCTGATAAGCAGCATCTAGTTCTGAACCAGTCACCCGCAATTCTGAAGGGCTGAGGGTAACTCGATCGACTGACGCGGTATAATGCAGCAGCGCCCGATCGCCGTTTCGCCTCACCGAGGCCAGCACTTCCCTAACCGTCGCACAGGCGTGCAGGACATAGTCGGAGCGATAGCGATCGCCGATGCGTCGTAATTCCGCTTCTGCCTCATCCCGATCGTGAACAATTCGCAGCATCTCATTGACATCGGATGGTAGTGTTCGTGTCCGAGAGCGCCCACCCATGTCGTGCGCGGGAGCGACACGACAGGGTGGGCGTCTCTGAACACGAAAGGTCAATATTCAATTGCTAGCAACATATACTCGCACATAAGATCGCTCATTCAGCGGGATTACTTGACACACTTATCGCAAAGAATGTATAATCTCTCTATTAACTTAACACCGCTGGGACCAGCTGCGCTGGGACTACTCATAGTCGCTACTCTAGCTTAACCCGAAAAATTCAGCAATGGGGGGCGCTTGCACTAGCCAGGAAAAAATGCTATAGTAAAAAGTCCGACTGACAGCAGAATTGTAAATAGCAGTAAACAACCAAGGGAACGCCGTGCCAAATATAAAGTCAGCCATCAAGCGCGTCCAAATCACAGAGAGGAACCGGCTGCGCAATAAAGCTTATAAATCAGCGGTCAAGACGCTGATGAAGAAATTCTTCGCAGCCTTAGACAAGTATGCTACCTCCAAAACCCCGGAGTCCAAGCAGGAAGTTCTCGGTCTCATGTCAGCAGCATACAGCAAAATAGACAAAGCAGTCAAGCGCAGGGTCTTGCACCGTAACAATGGCGCTCACAAAAAATCCAGTCTGGCGCAGGCATTAAAAAAGGTGGAAAAATCAGCATCCCCAGGGGCAGCTTGAAAGAAGTGGTCCGATGGACAACTGACCAATGACCGGTGTCTAGTAGACACAGCATACTGACACAAAGCAGGAGAACACCATGCCCATGCAGTTGATTGACACCCACGTGCACATAAACTATTTGATCTCCTTGGGGTCGGATCTGTCCGAAGTAGTTACCCGTTGGCGTTCCGCTGGAGTTTGTCAGTTATTGCATTCTTGCGTATCACCCTCGGAGATAAAGAGCATCCAAACATTAGCAGCTCAGATTGACGAGCTATATTTTGCCGTCGGGTTGCACCCCCTAGATGCCCATAAATGGACAAGCGAGGCAGAGGAAGTAATTAGGAATTTTGCCAGTGCTGACCGGAAAGTAGTAGCAATAGGGGAAACGGGGCTAGATTTTTATAAAGCGGATAATTTTGAGCAGCAAAAAAAGGTATTTGCCGCTCAGATGAGCCTAGCCCAGGCTCTAGAATTACCAGTAATTATCCACGTCCGAGAGGCGGCGCAAGAGGCAGCGAGACAACTGAGAGAATTGAAGAGCACGGGAGGTTCATTACGAGGGGTGATGCATTGCTGGGGCGGAACGCCAGAAGAAATGGAATGGTTTTTAGATTTGGGATTATACATCAGCTTCAGCGGGACCGTGACATTTAAGAAAGCAGTCCAGATAAAAGAGTCATGTCTCATGGTGCCTCCCGATCGCCTACTAATAGAAACAGACAGTCCATTCCTGGCACCTGAACCAAAACGAGGGAAACGCAATGAGCCAGCATACGTCCGTTATGTAGCGTCCCAAATAGCCCAACTCAGAGGAGTGCCAGTAGAAACATTAGCAGCACAAACAACAGATAACGCCCGTAAACTATTTGGTCTGCCAGAGAGTGAACAGATCGCATGTCCTGGGTAGCGCGACTACGATGTTTCCCCTTCGATATCTCTGCCAGATATATTATCTCAGGAGACATAGCTGCGCCCCCAGCAAGCTTCCGGCCCCCCCCTGCTGCGCGTATCAGCACACAGGAGATATCGGGAGCACACGCTCTTGAGACGCAGATTGCTAAAAGCACCTTCCCAGGCTTCGCTGTGGGAAGGAAGGAGGACACGGCGATATCGAACCACTGTTCGTATCGCCGCAGCGCAAAGATAACCCTCCCTTTCCCTCATCCCGAGTATCAAATAGCAGCGCTCGTGTGGAGACAAAATTGCTCAGTATAAAAATAACGCGCCTTGCAGCCTTCACAGAAAATGAATCAGAATATCGACACAAAAATGAAATTTCAATTACCAGATCTAGTAGAGATCCAGAGAGCGAGCTTCCGCTGGTTTCTAGAAGAGGGATTAATAGAAGAGCTAGACAGCTTTTCTCCAATAACAGACTACACGGGAAAACTAGAGCTGCATTTTTTGGGAAAAAAATTCTCACTTCATAGACCAAAATACGACGTAGCAGAAGCAAAGCGCAGGGATGCAACCTACGCAGTGCAAATGTATGTCCCCACACGTCTGCTCAACAAAGAAACCGGGGAAATTAAAGAGCAAGAGGTATTTATCGGCGAACTGCCACTGATGACAGATCGGGGCACATTTATCATAAATGGAGCAGAGCGAGTCATCGTTAACCAAATAGTGCGATCGCCCGGAGTATACTACAAATCAGAAACAGACAAAAACGGTCGGCGGACCTACAACGCCTCCCTGCTCCCCAATCGCGGAGCATGGCTAAAATTTGAAACAGATAAAAATAACCTGGTATGGGTAAGGATAGACAAAACCAGGAAGCTGTCTGCCCAAGTATTGCTCAAAGCAATGGGGATGAGCACCAGTGAAATACTGGACTCCTTGCGTCACCCAGATTATTTCCAGAAAACTATCGACAAAGAAGGAGAATATACCGATGAAGATGCCCTGATAGAACTATATCGCAAGCTGCGGCCAGGAGAACCGCCAACAGTCAATGGTGGACAGCAACTTTTAGAATCCCGCTTCTTCGACCCCAAACGCTACGACCTCGGCAAGGTAGGACGCTACAAGCTGAACAAAAAGCTGCGCCTTTCCGTGCCAGAAACGAAGCGAGTGCTGACCCAAGAGGACATACTGACAAGCATAAACTATCTGATCAACCTGGAATTTGATATCGGCACCATAGATGATATAGACCACCTGGGGAACAGACGAGTGCGATCGGTCGGAGAACTGTTACAAAACCAAGTGCGGGTGGGATTAAACCGGTTGGAGAGGATCATCCGAGAGCGGATGACCGTTTCCGACTCAGATCAGTTGACACCCACATCCCTAGTCAACCCCAAACCATTGGTAGCAGCGATCAAGGAATTCTTCGGATCGTCCCAACTATCCCAGTTTATGGATCAGACCAACCCCTTAGCAGAACTGACCCATAAACGGCGATTGAGCGCCTTGGGACCGGGAGGACTAAGCCGGGAACGGGCAGGGTTCGCCGTGCGGGATATTCATCCTTCCCACTATGGGCGCATCTGCCCGATCGAAACCCCAGAAGGTCCGAATGCCGGATTAATAGGATCCCTCGCTACCCATGCCCGGGTGAATGAATATGGGTTTATCGAAACTCCATATTACCAAGTCGAAAATGGCCAAATCCGGCGCGACATCCCCCCAGTGTTCATGATAGCAGATGAAGAAGATGACCTGCGGGTAGCTCCAGGGGACATACCGATGGACGAAAATGGCAAACTCTCCAGCGACATCGTGCCAGTACGGTATCGCCAAGACTTCACCACCACCACCCCAGACCAGGTAGACTACGTCTCCGTATCGCCGGTGCAAATCATCTCAGTGGCAACATCCTTAATCCCCTTCCTGGAACATGACGATGCCAACCGGGCCCTCATGGGGTCAAACATGCAGCGACAAGCGGTTCCCCTATTGCGTCCAGAACGGCCATTAGTAGGAACCGGCATGGAAACCCAGGCAGCCAGAGATTCGGGGATGGTGATCCTATCCAAAGAAGATGGAGTAGTAACCTACGTGGATGCAACCAAAATACGGGTCAGAAGCATACCGAAAAAAGCTTCATCCGACGCGCAGCGGCCGCACCGGGCTACTGGTACTGCGCGTACTGGTGACGCCGGATCGCTCTTTAATGGCGAAAGCACAGGCTTCGATATACCAGAGCGAGAGATATCCTATGAAATGCATAAATATCATCGCTCCAACCAAGACACCTGCCTGAACCAAAAACCGATCGTGCACGTCGGGGACAAAGTAGTAAAAGGGCAAGTAATAGCAGACGGCTCATCTACAGAAAAAGGAGAACTAGCCCTAGGGCAAAACATCCTCGTAGTCTACATGCCCTGGGAAGGGTACAACTACGAAGATGCCATCCTGATATCAGAACGGCTAGTAGTCGAAGACCTGTACACCTCCATACACATCGAAAAATATGAAATCGAAGCCCGTCAAACCAAGCTAGGACCAGAAGAAATCACCCGCGAGATCCCCAACGTCGGAGAAGACGCCCTCCGGCAGCTAGACGAAACAGGCATAATTCGGATCGGAGCCTGGGTAGAAACAGGAGAGATCCTCGTCGGCAAGGTAACCCCCAAAGGAGAATCAGATCAGCCACCCGAAGAAAAACTGCTCAGAGCCATATTTGGAGAAAAAGCCAGGGATGTCCGGGATAACTCCCTGCGGGTGCCAAACGGCGAAAAAGGACGAGTAGTAGAGGTGCGCGTCTTTACCCGAGAACAGGGAGACGAATTGCCACCAGGGGCAAACATGGTCGTGCGCGTATACGTAGCCCAAAAGCGGAAGATCCAGATCGGCGATAAAATGGCAGGTCGCCACGGCAACAAAGGCATAATATCTAGGATATTGCCCATAGAAGACATGCCCTACATGCCCGATGGGACACCGCTCGATATCATCCTCAACCCATTAGGAGTGCCATCTCGGATGAACGTAGGTCAGATATTTGAATGCCTGCTAGGATTGGCAGGAGAAAACCTGGACACTCGTTATAAGATAGTGCCCTTTGACGAAATGCACGGCAAAGAAAAGTCCCGGGAAACAGTACATAGAAAATTGCTCTCGGCAGTCTATGAGACCGGAAAAAAATGGTTGTATAACCAGGAAAACCCAGGCAAAATCCAGGTATATGACGGACGGACAGGAGAACCATTCGACCAACCAGTCACCGTAGGCAAAGCATATATGCTGAAGCTCGTGCATTTAGTAGATGATAAAATCCACGCACGCTCCACAGGCCCCTATTCCCTCGTCACCCAACAACCCTTGGGAGGAAAAGCACAGCAGGGTGGTCAGCGGTTCGGAGAAATGGAAGTATGGGCCCTAGAAGCATTTGGCTCCGCCTACACATTGCAGGAATTGCTGACAGTCAAATCGGACGACATGCAAGGACGCAATGAAGCCCTAAATGCGATCGTCAAAGGCAAAGCAATACCCAGACCAGGAACCCCCGAGTCCTTTAAAGTGCTGATGCGGGAATTGCAGTCACTGTGTCTGGATATAGCAGTGCATAAAGTAGAAAATCACGCCGATGGCACAAATACATCAAAGGAAATAAATTTGATGGCAGATACTAGCAATAATCGTAGAGGGCGAATGGAGAATGGAGAATGGAGAATGGAGAATTGAGAATGGAGAATTGAGAATGGAGAATTGATTAAATTTATCTTCTCAATTTTCAATTCTCCATTCTCAACTTTTAGCAGACAACAGACAACAGACAACAGACAACAGACAACAGAAAAAAATGATCTTTAGAAATAGGGTAATAGACAAAGGTCAGCTGAAGAAACTGATATCATGGGCATTCACTAAATATGGTCCTGCTAAATGTTCCCTAATGGCAGACCTGCTGAAAGACGTCGGATTTCGCTATGCAACCAAAGCCGGAGTATCAATTAGCGTAGATGATTTACAAGTGCCCCCATCAAAGCAGCAGTTGCTTGGGGCAGCAGAAGAAATGATTCGCGCGACAGAAGCACGTTATAGTCGGGGAGAAATAACCGAAGTAGAGCGGTTTCAAAAAGTAATCGATACTTGGAATAGTACATCAGAAGCGCTCAAAGATGAAGTCGTGCGTTACCTGCGTGCAAATAACCCGCTCAACTCCGTGTACATGATGGCATTTTCAGGAGCCAGGGGAAATATATCCCAAGTGCGGCAGCTAGTGGGAATGCGGGGGCTAATGGCAGATCCGCAAGGAGAAATCATAGACTTGCCAATAAAGACAAACTTCCGGGAAGGATTAACAGTCACAGAATATATCATCTCATCCTACGGAGCCCGCAAGGGATTAGTGGACACCGCACTGAGAACAGCAGATTCAGGTTATCTGACCAGGCGTTTAGTAGACGTGTCTCAGGACGTGATCATCCGGGATGAAGACTGCTTAACAACCAGGGGAATACCTTTGAGCAGCATGAAAGAAGGCGATCGGGAATTAATTCCCCTTAAAGACCGCCTGTTGGGAAGAGTACTAGCCGCACCAGTCATTCATCCAAAGACAGGGAAAACGATCGCGTCAAAGAATCAGGACATAAGTGATGAATTGGCAATCAAAATTCAATTGGCTGGAGTCCAAGAAGTGTACGTGCGATCGCCTCTAACATGCGAATCAAAACGCTCAGTATGTCAAAAATGCTATGGATGGAGTTTAGCACACTGCGACATGGTAGACCTAGGGGAAGCAGTAGGAATAATCGCAGCCCAGTCAATCGGTGAGCCAGGGACACAGTTGACAATGCGAACATTCCACACAGGAGGAGTATTCTCAGGAGCAGCAAGAGAAATATTAGCACCTTGCAACGGCACAATCCAATATGGTGCTGGTGCTCTGCGCACCCGGGGTTCCCAGGGTCTCCCTGGGAACGAGGAATTCATGCGAGTGGAATCGGCAAATGCTAAACTGTCATTGATGGTGGAAGATGAAGTAGTAAGAGTGGCTCGAGAAAATGGAGATTTTACTGAGGTTTGTAGTGAGGACTTTCCGTCCTCACTACAAACCTCAGTAAAATCGGATACGTCAGCTCGCCAGATAACAGTAAAACAAAAAAAACAGTCATACCACCAGATCCAGATTCCCCAGGGAGCAATAATGCTGGTAAAAGATGGCGATAGAATAACAGCAGGTCAGAGAATCGCCGAAGTGCCACCGACAGGCGCAATGTCCAAAATCAGTACAGAAAAAGCCACAAAAGATGTAGCCAGTGATATATCCGGGGAAGCAATATTCACCGACATAATACCAGAAGAAAAGCGCGATCGGCAAGGAAACACAACACGCATCGCCAGAGTGGGAGGTTTAATCTGGATTCTTTCAGGAGACGTATACAACCTGCCCCCGGGAGCAGAACCAGTAGTGCAAAATGGAGATCGCATCTCGTGGGGTTCAGTCATCGCCCAAACCAGTACCCGCACAGAACATGGAGGCATAGTCAGAGTCCCAGAGGCAATAGGCACAGAAGAAGCGGGACGGGAAATAGAAATCATTACCGCCAGCGTACTGCTAGATCGAGCTGGAGTATCCATCAGCAAAGACCAAGGCAAAGAGCAGTATATCATCACCACCGCAGAGGGTCAGAAATTTTCTCTGGTCGCCACACCCGGCACGCAAGTCAGCAATGGTCAAGTATTGGCAGAACTGCTAGATAAGGGCTATCGCACAACCACAGGCGGTACGATCAAATATGCAGGAGTCGAAGCAAAGCGGAGCAAAGCAAAACAGGGATATGAAGTCACCAAAGGTGGAACCTTACTGTGGCTCCCAGAAGAAACATATGAAGTGAATAAAGATAGCTCACTGCGCCTAGTCGAAGATGGTCAATATGTAGAAGCAGGCACGGAAATAGTCAAAGACCTCTTCTGCACCAGCAGCGGTTGCGTCCAAGTAATCGAGAAAAATGATATCCTCCGCGAGATATCCATCAAACCAGGCTCATTGCATTTAATCACCAATTCCACAGAAATCCCCAAAGAGGGGACATTGATCGATCGGTCCAACATTGCCTCATTAGGACTGTCCGAAGCAAGCGGAGCTCCTGCGCGGGAGTTGAACCTTCACCTCGAAGACCTTGCTCTCATGGAAGTAGAAAGCAGTGAGGACTCCACGACAAAAGATCAACAGCAAGCGACAGCTCAGACGGTCCCCCTTGTGAGTGACGCCGTCGCGCAAAATGGACCGCCAACAGATGTTTTCATGGGAGCTTCTTTACGCTATGTAGAATACGCAGACACCCCGCTCGGACCAGCCCTGCTGCTCCGACCAGCAATAGAATATACAGTTCCAGACACACCCCTCGTGCCATCTCAGGAATCATCTCAAGATAATGGCGGCTTAATAGAGATCCGGACAGTGCAGCGGTTGCCATACAAAGACGGAGAAAGAGTCAAATCAGTTTCCGGCTTAGAATTGTTGCGCACCCAGCTAGTGCTTTATATAAACAAAGAAATTCTCATCTCATATAGTCGCGCCACATCGGGAAACCTGGAAGCAGATATAGAACTGGTAACAGACGAGACCATGAGCGAAATCATGCGGTTGCAGCTAGTCATACTAGAATCTCTAGTCATCCGTCGTGATGTAGCAGCAGACCCGACTCAAGGAAGTTCCCATACCCGCATCCTAGTAAGCGATGGCCAACAGATTGTCCCCGGTGAAGTAGTAGCCAAGACAGAGATTCAGTGCAAAGAAGCAGGCATAGTTCAAGGCATTCGAGAAGGATCCTCAGCGGGTCGCCGACTCCTGGTCTTGCGCGACCTTGACAAGCTTGTCATTGCCGACTTACCCAACCTGTTAGTAGAAGTGAAAGCAGGAGATTTTCTGCTAGATGGCACCGAGATAGCGCCGGGAGTATTTTTGCCAGAATCAGGTCAAGTGCTCCAAGTCTCCTCCTCAGAGTCCGGGACTCTAGTTATATTGCGCATAGCCCGTCCTTACCGGGTTTCGACCGGAGCAATACTCCACATAGAAGATCGGGACCTGGTGCAGCGGGGAGATAATTTGGTGCTGCTCGTCTTTGAGCGCTCGAAGACCGGAGATATTATCCAGGGGTTACCACGGATCGAAGAACTGCTGGAGGCCCGCAAGCCCAAAGAAGCTTGTGTACTGGCCACAAGACCGGGAACCGCTCAGGTGATTTATCAAGAAGATGAAACCGTTGCAGTTAAAGTGATCGAATCCGATGGCGCGATCTCCGAGTATACCCTAGGGCCAGGTCAAAGTGCAATAGTAATTGATGGACAGCCTATCATTGCAGGGCAACCGCTCTCTGATGGCCCGTCTAATCCCCACCAGATCTTGGAGGTCTACTTTAATCTCTACCGGGAAATGGCTAATGGGAACACCGATAGTGGCGAACAGTTAGCAGGCAATAATCATAACCAGCGCACGCTTCGGGCCCCCTCCGCTGTTCCGGAAAAATCGGTGCATGAAGCAGCCTTAGCAGCATTACAGGAAGTGCAGATCTTTCTGGTGAATGCAGTGCAGTCAGTCTACCAGTCTCAGGGCATTGACATTTCTGACAAGCACATAGAAGTGATCGTGCGGCAAATGACATCTAAAGGTCGTGTTGATGATGGCGGTGACACCACAATGCTGCCAGGGGAGCTAGTCGAGATCTACGAAGTGCAACAGGTTAATGATGCCCTGTCCATTACCGGAGGAGCACCAGCAATTTACACCCCCGTGCTTCTGGGAATTACCAAAGCTTCTCTGAATACAGATAGCTTTATCTCAGCTGCAAGCTTCCAGGAGACCACCCGGGTGCTGACTGAGGCCGCGATCGAAGGTAAGTCTGACTGGTTGCGGGGCCTCAAGGAAAATGTGATCATCGGACGCTTGATTCCCGCCGGTACTGGCTTTAATGCTTATGAAGATGGGGCTACGAATAGTAACTCGCTCTCTGACTATGACAGTGCTGCTGATTACTCCGAAGATCTGGCGGAGTTGGGGCAGCAAAATAAAGTGGTCTTAGATGATGAGACTGCCCGTTCTTACAGTTTTGAGGAGGACTTGGATCGTGAAGGATATCTATAGGCTGTGTCCCTCGATCGGGTGAGACAAGACAATGCGATCGCCTGTTTTTAATAGGCAACCTCACTCTTCGGGCGATCGCCTCTTGCGTCATTAATATTAATGTAATAATTAACCTAAGTTGCGACATATTTAACCTAAGTTACGACATATTTAAAAAATATGAATTAACTCAAGTTGCGACATATAAAAATTGGATACAAAAAGCTATGATAAGGGGAATTATTTTCAACTCGAATCCCTTAGATGTAACAGCATGAATTGACTTGGGAAACAAATTTGTGATTCGACGAAAACAGGTTTCAACTTGTTTTATTGTTACTTTTTGTATATATTCAAAATAAGAATATTCTTTTCTTTTTGAGTTCTTTTTTCGCAAAGGTTTTAACATTATACTTGACGAATCTTTTAGTAAATCCTCTAATTGATAATCATTATAAGCTTTATCTCCATAAACTATTGAATTTGATGGTAAGTCAAAGCCAAAAGATTGCAAAACTTTAACATCATAACTACCAGCAACTCGATAAAATTCTATTGTAAATTCGCTTTTGTAGCTTAAAGACTCGGCGCTCCAGCTCTTGCCAGGGCACCTCCTTCCATTCATACTCTTGTCTTTCGACTGAGTTCCGTGACATGTTCACTACTACTTACAACTTTACAATTGACGAAACTGTGAGGGGGGTTACCCTTTAACCCCCATGAATATCAGATCGCGCACTGCGCAGCGGATGGGGCCCTGCGCGTGCCAGCCGTGTTCCTAGTTTCCTAGAGCGTCGGTCCAGTAGAACATATTTTGGGTAAAGGAATGAGGGGGAGAGGGGGAAAGAGGGGGAGGGGGAGATCG
>JACOMV010000004.1 GCA_014324065.1 Hormoscilla sp. SP12CHS1
GAACTTGATGATGGCGACTTTGATGATAAATTCGTAAGAGCAATTTTGCAGAAAGCTCATTTATTTCGCGCATTAAAATTATTCTTAATTTCTCCTAAAGGTTAGTCATATTATGTCAAAAGAGCACCAGCAGAGCATGAAAACCGACTCCCCGTTAGTTTGACAAAAATCTGCTATATGTACGAGTAGCTATATCTAGTATAACAAGTTTTTTTTGTGCAATTAATTTTGTCCAACTATGAGGCTCAAGATGCGATCGCCAGATGGAGATCGGAACTGGCGGCTCTTTATGCTCCCTCTCCTGAAACTCAACTTCCGACAACATCCAATGAACTGGCATCATCCGATGAACCAGCTCCAGCCTATCGGCTTGCACCTCGCGGATCGCAAGCTACACCTCCGGGGACATCCTATCAGGCTCCAGTTCGGACACCAGATGTTAGCAGACAACCCGTCCGATCGCAGATCCCAGAACCTGAACTAAACTATTAGGCGTTGCACCAACTCGGTCCTGGTAGGGTCCTGGTCCTGGTAGGGTCCTGGTACCGGTCAGTAGACGATGTCTCTGGGGTAGTGCTTAAGGCGCGAGGTATCTCCTGGGTAGTGCTTAAGGCGCGGCCTTCGCGAGATACCTCGACCCAGAGACGATGTCTCCTGTGTGCCTTATGGACCCTGGGACAAGAGCAAGGAGCAGAGACATCGGAATCGAATGGTACGCGGTCACTTATCATCCCGTCGTTGCAATTAGCCATTAGCCATTAACGATTCGCTAGAGCATGGACGCTTATTGCAAAAATATTAAGTATTGTTAAACTAGGTTGACAAAAGCCAAGATGGGTTTGTTATACTACGGACGGTCAGGAACTGCGCTTAAGGGATCAATAGTCATTGTGTCGAGGCAAGTATCACTTGACATAGCGCGCTCTGATATCAGATCGCGCATGTAAAGTGATACTTGGGGGGGGATAATTGAGAGATACTTGTGCTTTTTGAGTAACTCCCCCCTCGTAGCGGAGGGTTCCCGGAGCGTGCGAAGCAATCTCCAGTCGTCATGCTGGCGTTGATATGAAGAGCGCTCCTGCTTACGCACGATGGATATGCTGCGAAGGCCGGGGGACTCGGGCCTGGAGTGCTGCGCAGCGTGGCGTTCCGAGCGCTAGCGAAGCAATCTCTCGAGGAAGGAAAAGGAGGTAAAAAGTACATAGCACGAAAAACGCGCTCTCAATAATATGTTGAGAGCATTGCCGGCGATATCCTTTGACGCATATGATGGTATAATTACTATCTCTGACGCAAATGTTGTAGTTGCTAAAAGTTGAGATTGCTTCGTTCCTCGAACGCTGCGCGACTTTGTGATAAAGATAGCACGAATGAATGATGAGTATTCATGGCAGCTGCTGTTAATCGATCGGGACCAGATTTTCCGGCTGGGTCTACGGACAATATGCCAGCAGTCTGCGGAGCTGGAGGTGGTGGCAGAAGCTGACAGTAGGGCAGGGGCGGAGCAGGTTCTGGCCGCCCGTTCCGAAACTGTCCGAGTGGACTTGGTAATTCTCGATCTAGTGTTGGATATGTCCAATGGGGATCCCCTACAAATCTGTCAGCTGTTGAAAACCCGATATTATGACTTGCCTGTTTTACTGCTGACTGCTATACAGGATGCAACGGTGCTGCGTCAAGCTCAGGTTTTGGGGGTGAATGGTTATTGTCCTAAAGGTATTGCGGTCCCCGAGTTGGTGAGGGTGATACGCCTTGTGGCAGCTGGTGAGAATTACTGGGAACTGGCGAGATCCTCTGGATCGAGACCTCTAGGTTTTGTGGCCCGTGTTGGTAATAGCTGGCGCTTGTCGGGGTTGCGACAAATTGCGGCCTCCAGGGCGAAGGCGATCGGTCAACTGCAAAACCCGGCCCTTTCTCCTCTGAGTCGGGCAATTTTGGTGGGACGCTTGCGAGAACTGCAAACTGCTAGTTGGTTACTCAATCAGCTGTTCGCCCCACAGGTCCAGAATAAGCTGCCAGTTCCGATAAGCCCACTCCCCAATACTGTAGCGGTCCCGCAAAAGGGGTCGGAAATTCCTAATGCTTCACTCTCCTGCTGGAGTTTGAGCTCCCGACAAGCTTCTTTATTTCCCTCGATGACTGCTAAACTGGGTTGGGACTTGCAAAACTTGACGGGTCTGCCCCTAGAAATTGATATTTTACGCGAGGAAAAGAAACGGGAACTGCTATATACTATATTGCGGCAATTAGAAAAAATCTTGAATGAATTACATTTTGGTCAGGTAGAACTAAGTAAATTAAAAGAGCAGAATTTGGAAATTTTGCAGGATTTGTGGTCGGAGTCAACTAAAGATTTTTTTTGGAAGTATTATCGGGTGCAAGTGGGCGATCGCTCATTGGATATGCTGGTGGTTCTGCTGCAAGATGCCCCAGTTGTGATGGCAACAATTCTTAACAAAATTCCTCTGGTGATGGAGTTATTTTCTCATTTGTTGTACGAGCAGCCTTTAATAATTGATAATGCTCCCTACTCGGCGGGAACCACTGAAGCGATCGCCCGCGCCGAAGCGGTGATGGAAAATTTAATCATTCAGGTGGCTAATGGGGTCGTGCAACCGCTGTTGAATAATTTTGCAGATGTGATGGCAATTAAATCATTGTTTTATGACCGGGAATTAATTTCAACTCGCGCTATAGAAAGATTTAGAAATAATTTGTCTTGGAAATATCGCTACGAGCAATTGTTTGCAGAACCCAAGGCGATCTTTGAAAGCCAGTATATTCTGTTTGGTTTTGATAGTCGGGGCATTAAAAAAATATCGATCTATGCTCCCAGACGCCCAGAGTTAGAAAAACTGACGGGCTGGCAGCAGGCGGTTACTTTGGCCCTAGAAATAAGGGATGCGATCGGGCCTCGTTTGCGGTCGGTTATTGCTTTCGTCGGTAGCAGCATTGTCTATATTCTTACCCAAGTAATTGGTAGAGGTATTGGTTTAATTGGTCGCGGTATCCTGCAAGGGATAGGGAATTCCTGGTCGGAAAATCAGCTTGACAAAAATGGCGAGCGGCAAAAATGATAAGCAATTCAAAATTATTTCTTCAAAATTAAAAATTGCCAAAGCAATTGAAAACAAGTATCTTAGCTTTCCTTTTTATGCAATTTAAATGCGCGGCAGCTTATGGAGAATTGAGAATAGAGAATTGAGAATGGAGAATTGAAAATGGAGAATTGAAAATGAAGAACTGACGGGCAGGCGATCCGCCCTACACGCTAGTCAGTTATCAGTTGTCAGCGTCACGGTACTGGTCACAACGTACTCTGGCAGGGAACTGCCTGTTACTTGCTCACTATTACGGTTTCAAATCTCAACTATTATGACTGATTGTCGATTAGAACGTACTCTGGCAGGGATCTGCCTGTTGATGTTGTGTGTTACCCTCAGCTGGATGCAGCTGCTGGAAATGCCACCGGCGCTAGCGGGGATTAATGATGATAACTTTGATGGTAATATCTTTGCTCTCTATGGCGGTAATGGTTCATTGATACCGCCGAAAGTGACATTGGCACAAGCTCTGAAGCGGGATAAGCCCATCCTGCTGGTGTTTTACGTGGATGACAGCCGCGACTGCAAGCAATATTCTACTGTGGTTTCCCAACTTCAGGCATTTTATGGAGTGCCCGCAGATTTTATCCCGATCGATGTGGATGCGATTTTGCCCAAATCTACCTATGAACCTACGGAACCGGGATATTATTATGAAGGCTTGGTGCCTCAAACTCTGATCCTGGATGAGACGGGTAAGGTGGTTTTTAACGCTAGCGGCAATATCCCCTTTGAACGGGTGGATGATGCCTTCCGGGAGGTGTTTGATTTGTTACCCCGATCGGAATCGGTCGAGTTGAGGCGGCGACCAGTGAATGAAATCAATGTGGAGTTGACTCAATAGACACGGCCCTCATCCTAAAGGGTGGGGTTACAAGAACCAAGCCCGCCTGCGCGGGCTTGGTTACTTGCATTGGAGGCATGCTATGACTTTATTTACTCCGATAAAAGAAGAGCCCGATCCTGGCTGGTTTTGTCCACTCTTGAATAAAGAGATAAAAGAGGGATATTGTTACGAGGTTAACTACAAGAGGCTCGGTTGTTTCAAGCCTGATGCTTTACGAGAAGTGAAGATGCGCACTGGGAAATCAACCGAACAGATATCTCAAGTATGTGAAAACTGTCCTAATAATCCATTTCAGAAGTAAAAACGGCGATCGGCTTATGAGAGAACTCGATACTATCAATTACATAGATATGAGGGGCTCGACATGTTCATCGCTGTCAATCATGAGTTAAGGCAATTTATCAAAAAATAGATATCAAACTATTCAGCAATTTATGCGGTCTTTACTCAATCAGCCTTCTGAAGAAAGCCGCCAGCTTTTCTTAGATTTGAATCCACCCCAATCAGATTCTGATTTTATTTCAGCTTGCTTTCCCATCCCCGATTTTAAGCAAGCTGAAGTCGCGATCGCCATTCGTTGCGCGATTGCCAAATTGAAAAAGGTGTCAAGTGAATCGCTCCGGGCTAACGGTCTTTTGCCGAGCCAATTTTGCTTACATTATCGCCTTTCATTCCCGTGCGCAAGAAGATCTAGAGCGGGTCAGCAAACCGGTTAGAAAAAGAGTCGGACAGGCCCGATCGCTAGCCAGAAATCAACGGGAGATGTAGAGAGGAAGTACCACAAGCACGGCAAAACAGGCCGACGGAACAGAAAAAAGATGCTCCCGGATATCTCGAACCGATCTCATAGCACTGGTATCGGACTGGTACTGGTAACCGCTCGCCGATCGCTGGCACTAGCCCCTTGTCATTGGGGTCCAGGATATGATCAGCTAAATAGGATTTTTCACGAAAGAACCAATCCTGACCGGAGCGGTATGCTGAGGTCAGGATTTTCCTCACGAGCAGAACTACCAAAACAGCAAAAAGGCGATCGCCCGAAGGCATGACGGGCACTCTTAAGGAACCGCTATAGAAGCTTGCCTTAGCAGACTACTCGCGTTAAACTGAAGGAAGAGACTGATGGGCTGAGGGTCATGTCACAGGTCTACAGTACTGAGGAGTTAATCGAAATATTGGCCTCGGAGCGCCAAGCTTGCATAAAGGGAGAGCGCCTCAATCTTAAGGCCAAAGCGTCTGGTAATCCTGCGATCGACTGCTTGCTGAACGTTGAGGGGCTGCAAAAGTTTACGGCCTATCAAGATTTTAAGGCGACGGTTCACCGCTACCAGAGGGAACGGCAAGTCTCGGGTATTGTCTGGCGTCACCTGCAAGTTAAGGGTAAGACTCTCCATTATCCAGTAGTCCACGAGCAGCTGATCGCTCTCTCTAGGGACCTGGAGATCCTGAAGGCGCATCAGGCGGAAGTGTTGGCATTCTGGCAAGAGGTGACGTTGGGGATGGAATTGTATTTGAGTGTTGCCAGCGGTAAGGACTACCGACCGATCGCCCCTGGGGAGGTAGAAGGACTTGCTCGCAGAACGGAATGGGCTTACCTGTGGAAATGGGAGAAGTCAGATTTTTTGGAAATGGTCTTGCAGCTAGGATGGGGAAAACCCTCTGAGGCGTCTTACCGACGGGGATGGCCCGCATCTGGTAGCGAGTACGTTCATGCTGTTAAACCCGGTGCCCGTCCGATTTGCTAAGATAGCTGTCCATGTCAAAAAATTGTATAATTAGCGGAGGTGGAGGTAGTGTAAGAGTGGATCTCAATACCCAGAAAGAGGAATTCAGATATGCGTACATATATACTGTGGCATCAGCGGCAGGTTACTCATTTCAGAGAGCATCCTCCCCGTTAGATAAAGTTGGTATTGACGCGATCGTTACAGGACTGGGAGTACAAGGAAAGCAGCGGAGTTTTCCTCAGCTCCATTTGCAGGTGAAATCCACTTCAAAATATGTAATTGCCGATCGGGAGATTAGGTATCCCCTTAGAGTAATAGATTACGAACGCTTGAGAGACGATAATCGTGTAATTTCTCTCATATTGGTTCTAATTTTAGTCCCAGAAAATGTAGAAGAGTGGTTGCGATAATCTGAACGGGAACTCTGCCTGAAATATTGTGGCTACTGGATGTCATTACAAGGATCGCCAGGGACAGAAAATAAAGAAACTGTGATGGTATACGTGCCACACGCTGCGCTAAAATTTGTTCACTGTGGACGCTATGAAGAGGATTATGCAGCGCATTGGAGCAGGAGAAACGCTATGAAAGCAGTTATCCGAGATCTTGATGTGCTTAAAGCTATAGAACCACCCCAGGTGGCTACATACCTGCAAGCTAATGGTTGGAACCAAGAGAGTATGATTGCTGATAAGGCATCTATTTGGATTCAGAAAACTGATGCGGGAGAGGAATTCGATATTCTGTTACCTTTGAAGTCAGAATTTACGGATTTTCCCATTCTCATCAGTCAAGTTATAGAAAATTTGGAATCTGCTGAAGATCGATCGCAGTTAGAAATTATCAGCGATATTATTAATTAACTCAAGTTGCTACCTATAAAAATTTCGACCTCTCAGACAGCAATTTTTGGCAAAGATATCCAACATTATGCCAAATCACAAGGCTCTAAAGGCTAATTTTGGCTAATTTTGGTATTGGGGTTCTGTAGGTAGCAACTTAGGTTAATTACGATTCAGATGCGATCGCCTTGCGCGTACCTCCGACTCTTGCTGACAAGGGCACCATGCTGCTGGCAGATAATATCGATCTGATCCAATCTCTGAGAGATACCCTCCTTTGGGCAGCTTGTGCTACTCTTAAAAGACAAGCTTACTTTCCAGAACCCGCTGGAGAAGCCTTGGCTACCTGGGTCAATTGCGACTCGGATTGACGAGGCCATATCCTGGCTGCATTCTTACCATTCTATCCCCAATTGGTTTAATTCATCATGGTGCTCATAATTCTATGATACCATTTGATCGCCAAGTTGTCAAGACCTGGGTGCAAGCTTTGGAGGAGATCGCCTGGGCCGCAGAGAAATCTCTGTCTACGGGAAATTTATCGCCTTTTGTCGGCACGGAAAAACAGGGAGTTAGCGCTAATCTCTGCGCTGCAATTGCTCGGATATATGATATCATTGGCAATAATAGCATCGAGATTAATTTGACTTGGTCTCCTATGCTGCCAGTGGAAAAGCCCCGCCAGATTATTATCCCCGATCGGGCCATAAGGGCGATCGCACCTCTTGCCAGTCTGGGCCTTCAGGAAAATTGGCAGCGATCCTTACATAAGGAGGCGATAGTCCCCTGACCACCTCCGGGCAGGCTTCCTACGGCCCTACACGCTGCGCTACTTACATTACCTCTAGACTCCCTTTGTTCATATTTACTGTATTGCCTGACAACTCGACACTCGCTGAACCCTTCTTTAAGTTAATTGCCGAAGATGTTATTTCCACCACTGCCGCTGTTGTCTTACTCATTTTTACCCCTGAGTCCGATAGCTGTACCTTTGCTTGATCCTTCTCTAGGTTAAACGCACTTTCCGTCAATTCCGCGATCGACTTGCTCTTCTTTAATCGCATCTTGTCTTTATTCAGTTCAACTTCCACCTGCTTTTCCGCCAGCTTGATGCTCTCTTCCGTAATCATCACTATAGATTCCTTTCCGTTCTTTAACTCAATCTCCTTTTCTGTTAATTTCACCGTCGTCTTATTGTTATTGTTAATTTCAATTCCCTTGTCATTAAATAACACTTTCAGGGGTTTATCCACCACCGGTTTCCCTACCTCCACTGACAGATATTTTTCCCCTTTGCTCAGACTCCTGACCGCGATCGTGACTCCGGAGGTCTTAAACACCTGACACTTCTCTGGTTCACCTGCTACAGTAGCATCAGCAGCTTTTTGAGGCATTTCTGTTGAGCCCCAGAAACAGCCTGTCCAAATTGGCCTATCTATATTGCCTCCCTCGAATTCTACCCAGACATTCGATCCTTTCGGCGGGATGGTAAATATGCCAATATCTTTGCCTGCGTAGGGGACGCATGGTTCCGCCCAGAGGCGCTTGTCTCCCAAGACTGACGGCACGCTCACCTCAATGCGGCCTCGCTTGTTCATATCTGTGGTATTTGTAACTTTGCCGCGATATTTGCCAAATACTTTATTCATGGTATGACTACTGGAACAGTTGCACCTAAACCTTCACGGGTCAAAGTGAAGCTCTGTTTATATTTTCCTCGCTCTAACTTATGAGTGACGCTTTTGACATAATAGAGCCCGTCGTAACTTAAGCCTACCCCTCGCAAACCCACTAAACCCCGAGCCCTGAGCAAACTACCATAATTCTTGGAATCAAGTTCTCCCTTGACTGTGACTACTTTGTCTAGAGACATATCGGTTATGGACTGGGCCTTGGCTTTCGCCTGGGACTGATCGAACCCCTGGGCTGAAAGCAAGCGCTTGCGCACATATGCCTGCTTCAAGCCTGAGGAAGTGGCCAGGGGCGGATGCTTGCTCTTGGATGATTTTACCTCCTGGGACTTATTGTTTTTATGGTCTTGCAATTCTCCAGATGCCTCGGTAGCAGCTAGGGCGTCATACTGGAAGTTAATTGAGTCCACATTGGAGTGCCACCCCATATTTACCGATAGGGCTGGCTGGGGTACCCCCAACTTCTCCTGCGGTCCCCAATAGCCCGTGTTCGTACCCGGAGCTGGTCCCGGGGAAATATAAAACACATAGCCATTCTTCTGGGCCATCTCCAAAATGTATTCTAGGTCAGTGCCCCGCTGGGTCGGAATATATTCTGTTGGTAAGGGGGGCTTGTCCCCTACAGGGGGAATTACTTTGGGAATTATCCCGTATTGGGCATAGGTGCCGATGATTTTGCTGACGATCGTCGTTTGATTCTGGGATGGATGCTGTAGGATTTTTTCCTCCAGATCCATCATTACGCTCACGTCTTCCCCCGTCACTACGATGGTTGAAGACACCCCTGGTTCCGTACTCGGTTGGAGTTGCTGGTTGGTTATTATGCCATCGCTGAGCACGTGGGGTATGCCGTTGAATATTACCACCAGGATGACGCGGTTAAACTGCTTGAGATCCGAAAGCAGGGGATAATCTAGAACTGACATCCCATTGCGATTGGCATTAAAGCTCATCTGAAACCCCGATCGCCCGGTATCGCTGTTGGTTACTTCGACGCTAGCTAGGGATTCCAGCAGCAAGCGGGATGCTGGCACTGGCACTGTCTTGCCTATTAGTATAGTCAGTTGTACGCCCAGGAAGATCATTTTTCTGTTTGGGGGTAATTGTTAAAAAGTTCCCTGAATATATGGCTGCGGTACCCGGATCTGTTTCCCCGGAGTGGCTGCCAGATCGAAGGGGTTCATCGTGTTGTTCGCATCGCACACCTGCCAGAACATTTCTGGAGACCCGATGTACCTGTTCGCGATCGCGTCCAGCCGATCTCCCTCTGTTACCGTCACTTCTAAGAGCAACGTCAGCTTTTCACTCTGAGGCAGAAATCGCCGACGCTTGTAGGCTACGATTTTACCCCCTGCCTTTGTGAAGTTGGCTGTCTCTAGATTGTAGTAACGGCTTGTTTCTGCTAACATGGTTTTTTCTCCCTCTACTTCCGGTCTATCCTGTCACCAGACTGCTGACATCACTGACAGTGTTCATTACTGCCATCAGTTCCTTAATTATCTGATGACCCATAAATATTGAACCACCTGCGCTTAACAATTTCAATTCGCTATAGGTGAGCACTTGCATCTCTAGGCTCACTTCCGAGCGGATCGGATTCAGATTCACATCATAGGCTTGTTCTTCTATGGACATGCTCTTGATCCGCACTGGCACGATCCGCTTTATTCCCCACATAAACACCGTTAATGGCGGGCTTTTGGACAATATCTCTAGAGTTCCTGCCAGCATCATTGCTTCCTGGGCAATTACGTCCACGCTCATGGGATATATTAATGTTTCTAAGGCTGCTAGCTGGGGGTGTATTCCTAGACTGGTTGCTGTGCCATCTCCCTTTTCTAGTTGATCGGTGGCATCTATTTCAATTTTGACACTGATTGTTTCTTCTGGTGGTTGGCTGATTTTCGTTCCCTCAGTGTTTTCATAACCAGCTATCCGGGAAGTCAGTGTCCGCGTCATTGTCTCTGGATTATATTGGAACACAATCACGTTGGGTAGCGGTATCAAGGGGTCGATCGAGGCTATTGCCCCCTTCAGGGTACGCGGCGAACCGGGAAATGAACTCATTAATTCTTTGAGTAAGTTAACTACAACCTATTTTATCGGAATTCGCTTCCTCTAAGGTAACTTGTTACATTTTTTCGGTAATTGTCACAAAATGTTATATTGGTGACCAGGACATCAACCGGTAGTTGTCCCATCCAAGCTTTGGGGGAGCCGGGAGCCGGGAGAGGGAAGGGTGGGAGGAGGGGGAAGGGTGGGAGGAGGGGTGGGAAGAGGGAGAAGGGGTGGGAAGAGGGAGAAGGGTGGGAGGACTATCTACACTCCCCACACTCCCTACACTCCCCACACTCCCCACACTCCCCACACTCCGGAAGGGGAGTTAGGACGATCGCCTCTCCCATACATCGGAGCGATATCGCCCGCTAGCATCTATGAGATACATTGCAAAATATACTCACTTTGAGAGCCTTCTCAATAAAAGTCTAAATTTTTCTTCACGAGTTTTTTTTGACTATATATGTGATATTGTAGGGAATTTGAGTGGGATTTGGGTGAAATTTTGGTGAAATTTGGGTCGGGGCAGTGTGGTCGCAGCTTCGTTTTTGTTTTGCAACTGTTGTGCGGACAATCGCTCTCAAGAACCTCAAAGTTTTGACCAATGAGCCAGTAATGAGGTTTTTTCGCAAAACTACTTATTTACTTGCCTTGACATGCTCCCTGGCGCACAACTTTCGCCCTCACTACAAACCTCAGAAAAATCGGAGCCATTACGGCTCGACTAATGTCCATTTGTCAGTTGTGATTTTTCTGGTATATGGTCACTACCAGCCTATATTCTGTGGTTGCAAATCATCCCGTCGTTGTGCAACAATCGCGATTATCCCCCCCTCGCAATGACAAGCTATATCCAAAACTTTGAAGTATTGCTTTTCCCCCAATAAGAGGATACGCCGGTAGTTGTCAGTTGTCAATTGCCAATACTTCAGGTCGATAATGGGTCAGACCCCCCAATTACCCCACAGTATCATGTAATAATACTCTGGATACTTTAGGGAACGCTTAACCGGGAACACCGAACGGGGAACGGGAACGGAGAACACCGAATGTAGCCATTAGGCAAGCAGTGTCAGGGGAGAGCGAACCTTAAGGCGAAGTTAGCCGGGGAGGCTGACTCACCGAAAAAATGATGTCAGATAGCTGTAACCCAAGCGGAAGTGGTGCTTCACTGGCTCGAAAAACTGTCCAGAGTATTGATGTCAGGACTGACGGTATCCACCCCCAACAACTTTGACCAGCAGGATCTGCTGGCAATAAATAATGCTCAAACCCTTGTGGGGCAATACTTTCAGCTCTTCAAGTCAAGGCAGGATAAAAAATCCCAAAATTTTGTCAGAAAAGCCCCCCTTAAACGTCTTATATAAGGTGATGCTCAACCAAGTAGCGGTTGAGCTGAGCTAGCTTTACGCTGGACTACTTCGGGCTGCGGTTTGGCGATCGCCTGCCTTAACTCATATCTTGCACCTGTCGCAATAAGCAGCCTCTGGTTAAAAATCGAGGCTAAAATCGCCAGTCTACCAAAGGAGACTAAATCCTTTCTCTATAAGGCTTTCAGTCGGTTTTCAACCGACTTGGCGCCTCGAAACCTGGCTCCCGCCTGGTAACGCGCGTGGGTTTGAACCCACGGCGGGCCATGAGGCTTATCGAGAATGGTGCAAAATCTCAGGATAAGAGAGTAAAGTATTTTGACAACTTGGATATATTGTTGGTGATGGAGACGGTGCACCAACAACTAACAACCAATAACTGAGAATTGACAACTGATAACCAACAACGGCAATCAGGTTGGGCCACAAAAATCAGCGTTCTCTGATAAAAGTATTTGGGAAATGATGTTGACAATCCTGCTAGCATACCCTAATATATGGTTAGCATTTTCCGGCGGCGCTCGTCGGAGGATCAAAAATACTTGTTTATTGCTCCCGACATGCTCCCTACGCTCGACTACTTCGGGCTGCGGTTTGGCGATCGCTTGCCTGACTATTTACCATTTCTGGATAAGAAGTATTTTGACAACTTGGATATACTGCCGGTGACGGTGCTAACAACCAATAACATTGACAACCAACAAGGGCAATCAGGTTAGGCCACAAAAAATCAGCGTTATCTGACAGAAATGGGAAATGATGTTGACAATCCTGCTAGCATAATCTAATACTATATGGTTAGCGTTTTTCGGCGGGGATCGTCGGCGGAGCAAAAATACTTGTTTATTGCTCCAGGCAGGCTCCCTATGCTAGACGACTTCGGGTGCATCCCATATTTGCCTCGCCGCTACGAACCCCAGGTTGGGCCACAAAAAATCAGCGTCCTATGACAGAATTTTTTGGGAAATATCGCGGTACAGTCAAAAATAATCAAGACCCCAGCAAGCTGGGCAGACTTCAAGTAAGCGTGCCCGAGGTTCTGGACACAGATAACAAAAACTGGGCCCTGCCTTGCGTACCCTACGCTGGCAAAGATATAGGGATGTTTACAATCCCGCCAAAAGGCGCTAAGGTCTGGGTAGAATTTGAGGGCGGCAATCGAAATCGCCCGATTTGGACCGGCTGTTTCTGGGGAGATAATGAACTGCCTAAAGAAGCGGAGGTGGCTTACGAACAAAATAACGATCCAGCGGAGATTCAAGTTTTTAAGACTGAAGAACTCATTCTCATCTTGAGTAGGCGAAAGCAAAAAGAAGGGGTGACCTTGGAAGTAAAAATGCCTAAAAAGGATAAACAGAATGAGAAAAGGTTGCTGAAAGTGGTGTTAAATAAGGAGGGGATTGAAATCAAGAACGATAAGGAAACGCTGTTAAAAATGACAGAAGAGTTGCTGGAGTTTAAAAATCAGGAAACAATAGTGGATGTTGCAGCTAAGCATATCCAACTGAAGGAGAAGGAAGAGGGGGAGTTGAAGCTGGTGGCAGAGGGGATTGAATTGAAGAAAAAATCAGCAACGGCAAATTTGACCGAGGATGGCATTCAGCTAAAGAACGGTAAGTCAGAGGTAAAATTAGCTTCATCAGGGATAAAAATAAGCAATGATGGCTCATCTGTAGAGGTGGACTCGAATAAAGTCAATGTCAAGAACAAAGCTGGGGCTGGCCTTAACCTATCTCAGGTGAAAGTAAAGATTGAAAACGGGACGGGTGCGGAACTAGAAGTAATGTAAGTTGTGAATGGTAAGTTATGAGTAGGGTTGCCGAGTTTTTAAGCCACCGGTGAGACATATGATGACAGCGCAGTGAGAGAGTTATATAGTAAGTCTAAATGATTTATGCAACTGAGATGGCGTTGAAACTATTATCAGGCGGTGAGATTGCTTATGGGTATCTTTACGGAGATCATTAACATGTCGATTTAGACTCCCCTCGCAATGATAAATTATAGTTTTTGAAGTATGTGTCCCCACTTACAAAAATTTGCACAAATGATTTAGACGCACTATAGCTAAAATTAAAATTGACAAATGGAAATAGCATATCCTTTCCAGATAGACGATCGCAACCGCATAGCGGAAGCAGACTGGTCGGAACATATCCGCCAGATGATCGAGCAAGTGCTCTTCACCACCCCGGGAGAACGAGTTAACCGGCCAACCTTTGGCTCCGGTCTCATGCAGTTGATTTTTGCTCCCAATAGTCAAGACCTGAATAGTGCGGTAGAGTTGATGGTACAAGGAGCTTTGCAGGAGTGGTTAGGAGAACTGATTCAGGTGGAAAGTCTGGTAGTGGAGACTGAAGAGACTAAGTTAAAGGTGACAGTTACATATATAATTAGACGCAATCAGCAACGGGAAGTGGCCCAGTTCGAGCAAGGAGGGTCTCTATGAGCGACGAATATATCCTCACGGACAACGAATTCCGACATCAGCGACGGGTGGCGGTCAGCTATCACCCGAGTCAGATAGGTCTTGATTATATCAAGGTCGAGTGGCTAGATAATAATAACGAGTGGGATCTATGGGTCTATTTCGTGCCTGCTCCATCGGGTATGGACAAACAGGTGGCTCCCGCAACCGTCACTGCTGGTAATATCAGCATTACCAAAGGTGGAACGGTCAGCAGGGACGTTGAGTTGATCGATCCCGGGCCGGAAGGAGTAGTCGATACAGAGGGAAACCTGCTGAAACTCAGGGTTAGGCATCAGCTGCAAGCCGAGGATAGCGAGGAACAGAGCAATTCCTATACATTAGAACTGATTAATGTAGTCAAGCTAGATCCGTTCTTTAAAAATCTGACCTTTGGCTTCCGAAAACCAGAGCAGATTTCTACCTTAGTTGACCCCCAACAGCAGCCACCTGGGGAGTTGAAAGCTCGCGAACAGATAGAGGTTAGCTATCTTGCTAAGGACTATAGCAGCTTTCGCCAAATAATACTCGATCGCCTGTCGGTGGTGATGCCGAAATGGATCGAGCGCAACCCAGCGGACATCGGCATCGTGCTGACGGAAATATTGGCCTATGCTGCTGACAATGCTAGCTATTATCAGGATGCGGTGGCCACAGAAGCCTACCTGAGCATGGCCAGACAACGCATTTCTATCCGTCGCCACTGCCGCCTGGTAGACTACTCCCTACATGAAGGCTGTAATGCCCGGGTTTGGGTATACTTAAGGTACGACTCGGAGGAGCCGGAGGTGCTAGAAAAGGGCACCAAGCTGGTCACTGGTAAATCAACAACGTCCCCAGTGCTTAATCCTGACTCCCGCGATGCTGCTGAGGTGCTCAGAAAAAAAGGAGCAAAAATTTTTGAAACCCTTCACGACCAAGAACTGCGATCGGAACTCAATGAAATGGAATTCTATGCTTGGGGTGCTTCCGAGCTGTACCTGGAAAAAGGGGCCACGAAAGCAACATTGAAAGGGCGTTTCGAGCATTTGCAAGTGGGAGACCTGCTGCTACTCGAAGAGGTCAAAAATCCCCAAACTGGCGAAGCGGGAAATCCCGAGCACCGTCAGGTGGTACGCTTGACTGTTGTAGACCCAGACCAGGAAGACCCCCTAGCAGGAAGATTTAAATATCCGCCAGATAATACGGGACAGTTGCTGACTTTCATTGAATGGGATATTCAGGATGCTTTGACTTTCTCTCTGTGCGTGGCAATGACCGTTTGCGGGGAAACCACCGATCCCTTCAGCTACGCTCGGGGCAATATCATCCTAGCAGACCAAGGCGAAAGCCAGTCTGAAAACCTCCCAGCAGTGCCCGCATCGGGTGATTATCGTCCCCAACTGCAAGAGAGCGATCTCACCTATGGTGAAGTTTACAACCACGAACAGGCAAAAGCTCAGCCCGCAGCAAATATATTACAGCAAGATTCCCAAGCTGCTGTGCCCCTTTTGGAGTTGCGATCGTCCGCTATTACCAGTGAAGATTGGGAAACCTGGCAGGTCCGACCCGATCTCTTAAATAGCGATCAGTTTGCTACCGATTTTGTCGTGGAAATGGAAAGCGATCGCATCGCCCACTTGCGCTTTGGAGACGGGGTGCTGGGGAAGCAACCGCCAGTGGATACTGAGTTGGTAGCTGACTACCGTAGCGGTAATGGTGCAGCCGGAAATGTGGGCCGAGAGTCCCTCACTTACCTGCTTCCCGAAGATGGCGATCGCCACTCGGAACTGGATGGGAAAATAACTCAAGTCTACAACCCCTTAGCGGCCCAGGGTGGCATAGACCCCGAACCGATCGCCGAGGCCCGTCTGAATGCCCCCCAAGCTTTCCGGGTTCGTCAAAACTGCGTCACCGAAGCTGACTATGTTGAGGTGATGCAACGTCACCCGGAGGTCCAAAAGGCAGCCGCCGAATTGCGCTGGACGGGCAGTTGGTATACGATGTTTATTGCTGTCGATCGCTATGGGGGCAAACCGATTGACGATAAATTTAAGCAGGAATTGCGCGATTATATCATGCCATTCCGACTGATGGCTCATGACCTGGAGATTATCCCACCGACCTTTGCTCCCCTGGATAGCTTGTTGCGAGTAGAAATTCATGATGGTTATTTCCAGATCAGCATCAAGCGATCGCTCCAGGAAACTTTTGGCAACCAAGATTTTCCCGACGGCAAGCGCGGCTTTTTTCATCCAGACAACTTCAGCTTCGGCCAGCCAGTTTATCTGAGTGAAATTATCCAGCAAGCCATGGGAATTTTTGGAGTCTACCGGGTCGAACCCAAACGCTTTCAAGTATGGGGTCGGACCCCTCGGGGAGAACTGGACGCGGGGATAATTACTACCGAGGCTTTGTCCATCGTCCGGGTGGATAATAACCCTTATACCCCAGAAAATGGTTTAATAGAATTTGCACTAGAGGGCGGAATATGAGTTCCCTAGAAAATCAACCAGAAGAAATTTATAACGTACCGGGGCTGAAAGCTTTATCCTATCGGATCGCTAGGCATGATGACAGCCTCAAACGCATGCTGGCTTCCTTGCATACTCAGACAACCCCCCCCGACCAAAAGGATGGGGACCGACCCCTGGAGAAACTGAGCACTAGCCATCGCAATGACCCCGCGATCGCCCTTCTGGATGGTTGGGCCACGGTGATGGAGGTGCTGACTTTCTACCAAGAACGGATCGCTAATGAAGGTTTTGTGAATACGGCCACGGAACGACTCTCGGTACTGGAGTTGAGTCGCACCGTGGGCTACGAACTGGACCCTGGCGTGGCTGCGAGTACCCACCTGGCCTTTACGATCGAAGAGTCGGACGACGTACCGGAGATCGTGACAGTACCGTCGGGAGTGAGAGTTGAAAGCGTACCCATTGCCGATGAAGACCCTCAGGTATTTGAGACCGTTGAGACCTTGGAAATGCGCGGGGCTTGGAATCTCCTGCTACCCTATTTCCCCTTAGTTACTATTCCTCAAGAAATTGGGGAAGAGACAGTAGAACTTAAGCTAGCGGGCACCGATACCCAACTGGCAGAAGGAGACCCCCTGTTAGTGGTGGAAGAGCAAGTAGAACCCTATGAAAGTCGTTATCTAACTCTACTTGCGGTCGAGCCTAATGATGAAGAGGATTACACTCTGGTTTATTGGTCCGGTGGTTTGGGTTGGGAACCCCGCAGCGAACTCCAACTGTTCGCTTTACGGGAACAAGCGACTCTATTTGGTAGCGACGCCGGAGAGTGGAATGAACTGAGCCCCGAGGAGAAACGCCTGTACGGTCACGATACCGGTGGTGTTCTTAGCTATATTGATAACCAGGAGTGGCAGTCAATTTCTACCGGTTTGTTGAAGAACGCTGATGTCCGGGCTTTGGTGCGCGAACCAAACACTGGTAGTCTGTTTGTCGGGACTCATAACGGCATCTTTTGTTCTCGGGATGAGGGCAAAAATTGGCTGGAGATGAACGTAGGCTTGACAAATATTAACATCTACTCTCTGGCTGTTAATGAGAAAGGATATATTTTTGCTGGTGCAACGGAGGGAAATGTCTTTAGAAGTATTGACCTGGGAGAAAGTTGGGTAGAAATTGGCAGTGGCGGTGTTAGTGTTGTAGAACATACAATTACGAACCCAGGGGAAGACGATCAAGTAGAAGAATGGACGCCCATAGAAACCAGTTTGCCCAGCAGTATTATCCGCTGTCTTGCTGTTTATGACAACATTATCTATGCTGGCACTGAATATGGCATCTTTGGTTCTCAAGATAGCGGTCGAACCTGGAAAGAATTGAATAAAGGAGACAAGGAACCTCTTAACTTGAGTGAAAATATTACTGACTTGAATGGGACTATTGTCTATGCAATTGCTATAATAGAGCCAAAGGAAAATGTGGGGACAGAGGAGCCAAAGAAAGATGTGGGGGCAGATGATGAAATAGATGACAAGATCTTTGTGGGGACCGATCGGGGAGTATTTTTCTCCAAAATTGATGGCAATGGGTGGATTGACGGCAATGGGTGGATTGATGACAATAATGGAATGAGCGCGGATATATTCTATTCACTGGTTGTGGGGAATATTGGCTCTAATGAGAGATTATTGGCAGGGACAAATGCAGGTGTATTGCTCCGCAATGGCAACAATAATTGGGTTCATAAGAATACTGGAGATATGACAAATGAAACCACTGTCTATTCACTCAGTGTAGCGAGTAACGAAAGCAGCGAATACTTATATGCAGGAACAAACCAGGGTGTATTTCGCTCCCAATTGAGCGACGAGGTGGGAGACTGGACGCAAATAAATAATGGATTGATAAATCAGGAGATCCGTAGTATATTGGGATATTTTGATAAAAAGCAGGTAGAAAAGCTATTAGCAGGCAGTTGGTTTGATAGCTTGTATACCAGGGAATGGCCGGGGTTCGAGCTTGCCGATCCGCAGATAGACTTGAATAGCACCTATGCAAATATTTTAGCAGGCAGTTGGCTGGTACTTACCCACGACGATCGCAGCCAGGCGTACAAAGTGAAGAGGGTGGCGACTGTTTTGCGCAATGATTTCGGACAAAATGGGAAAATCACCCGCATACATCTGGAAACGGGTGAGGGTCTGAGGGACTTTGGGGGAGAGAAATATCGAGAAACTGAGGTCAGGCTTGAAAGCGAAGCTTTAGAACTGTTCGAGGAAGTTATCCAGGAAGAACCGCCGGTTGAAGGGGATGAAATCGAATTAGATAAAGTGGTGCCCGGACTGGAACTGGAGAGGAAAATTATTATTAGTGGCAAGCAAATGCGTGTCAGGATACCTCCTATGGGCAGCGTAGTCCGCCAGTCCCTGCTGAGCGATAAAACTTGGGCAACCCTGAAGGAACTCTGGACTTATACTGATGTTAATGACTTGTCGATCCACAGGGATAGTGACAGGGAAAAGCTATTTGCAGGCACGGCTCGGGGGGTATTGACCCTAGAACTGGGAAGCGATATCTGGCTTGATAGGACAAGTATCCGCGTTCTTAATTCCTATGAAGAAGGTGGCAAGCACTACATATTGGCAGGGACAGCAGGGGGGGTATTTCGATATGATGGCAGTAGCTGGAAATCACTGAATACTACGGGCTTGACGAATACTAATGTTCGATCTCTGACTAGCTATGTAGAAGGTGAGGTCCCCATCATCTTGGCAGGGACAGCAGCAGGAGGAGTATTCCGATATGATGGCACTAGCTGGAGCGAGCTGAATGATGGCTTGACTTCTCCCGATGTCCGCGATCTGACAAACTGTTTGGAAAATGGCTCCCCCATCATCTTGGCAGGGACAGCACAGGGAGTATTTCGATATGATGGCACTAGCTGGAGCGAGCTGAATGATGGCTTGACTTCTACCGATGTTCGTGCTATAGAAAGCTATGTCGAAGGTGGCACTCGCTACATATTAGCAGGGACAGCAGAAGGAGTATTTCAATATAATGGCAGTATCTGGAGTGCTCTCAATGATGGCTTGGCGAATACTGATGTTCGTGCTATTAAAAGCTATGATGAAGGTGGCACCCGCTACATATTAGCGGGGACAGCAGGGGGAGTATTTCGACATGATAGCACCAACTGGAGTGATCTGAATGATGACTTGACGAATACTGATGTTCGTGCTATAGAGAGTTATCAAGAAAATGGCTCCCAGATCGTATTGGCGGGGACAGCAGGGGGAGTATCGACGCGACGCCATGATGGCAGATGGAGCCAACTTACTACTGATTTGCCCTCGTCGGTCGGGGCCCTGGAAAGTTACGAACTCAATGGTACTCTCTACATCCTGGCAGGAACAGAAGAGGGTCTATTTCGCCGAGAACTGGATGGCATTAGTTGGGACTATGATACTGGTTTGGGCCCTCTTAATGTCCGAGATATGGAGATTTATGCGGAAAAGGGCGATCGCTATCTGTTGGCTGGGACGGAGAATGGCATATTTAGCCTAAATCTGGACGAGGCTGGCGCTAAATGGGAAGATATTAATTATGACTTGCCCCAGGACCAAACAAATATCTCTGCTCTGGCAACCTATGCGGAAAGTGGAGTCCGCACCATATTTGTGGGGACGACAGCAGGAGATGTATTTAACTTAAAGTCCGATCTCCAATCTTGGGTGAAATTAGATAATCGCGTACCCACTGCAAATGAGTATCCACCAGAGATCCGCGCCCTGGCCACTTATGAGTTAGGGGACTCGCGCTACCTGTTGGCGGGGATAGTTGAGGGGGTATTTCGCCTCAGGCTGGGGGAAAATGCCTGGGAGTATTTTAATACTGACTTGCCCAATCCCAATGTTTGGGCTCTTAATATTTATTACGATAGCGGCGATATCTCCCTCTTGGCAGGCATTGAGGAAGATGGCATATTTGGGAGAGATCTGACAGACGTGACAGCTAGCTGGCGCCCGTTCTTCGATAGCGGGTCTGATGAAACAGTCAAGGCTCTGAAAACTTACGACTATAATGATACGCGCTATATCTTGACGGCGATCGCAACGGGAAGCATATGGAGTCGAGACTTGGGCGGTAATAGCTGGCAGCATCTGGCAGATGAGGGCTTGACCAATACTAATGTTCGCTGTCTCAAGATTTATCGAGACGATATTGACTACCTGTTGGCAGGGACAGCAGGGGGTATATTTCGCCAAGAACTAAACAGTCAGACCTGGCACCGCTTCGATAATGGCTTGACGAATACTGACGTACATGCCCTGGAAATGTACTCGCAAAATGGAGAGTACGTTTTGGCGGGGACCGCAGAAGATGTATGTCGCCGCAAGCTGAATGAAAATACTTGGCAGAAGCTAGCCAGGGGATGGATAAATCGGGAAGTCCGCGCTCTCAAGATTTACGATCGTAATGGCAAGCTCTACATCTTGGCGGGAACGGCTGAAGGGGTATTTTACCTAGATTTGAAGGAGGGCAGCGACGAACTCTGGATCTCCCTCAATAATGATTCCTCCGAGCAGAGATTGCTGGATAAGGATGTCCGCGTTCTGGATATTTACCAAGATGATGATGATGACAAGTACTACATCTTGGCGGGGACGAAATCAGGGGTATTTAGCGGCTTGCTGGAGCGAGATGATGATGGTAAAGATACGGCGGTCTGGACCCAACTGAATGAGCTATTGACCAATACCGATGTTTACAGCCTAGCTGTCTATACCGAGCAGAAGGAAGGCATTAGGGAGACGACCCTGTTTGCAGGCACCAGGGGCGGCAATGTCTACCGCTGGGAAATGTTTCGCGAAGATAGTGCCTGGGTACAAATGCGACTAGGTCTGGCTAATGATGTCCGGGCGATCGCCCTCAGCGACCGGGCTCAAGTATTTATCGGTACGCGCAACTGGAGCATCTTAAAAGGGACGGAAAGCGTGGAGGCCCAAGAAATGCAGCCCGAAGACTCCCTGTCTATTTGGCAGCGTCGCGAACTCACCTCCGATAAGAGCTTAAAGGCTATGTCTTCCCAGTCGGTCGTGGCTCCCGGCAGTTTAGTGCGCTGGGATCTGATCGATAAACTTGGGTTTAAGGGCGAGATTACTACCTCACTAGAGGAAATCAAACTGGAGGCTGCCGCTGAAGCAGACAAAATCGTCAGTGAGGTGGCATCCCTGCATAAGATCAATCACGGACAACTGCGCACGACTCTCACTTACACCGAACCACTAACCAATACCTACGATCGCACGACAGTTACTATCAATGGCAATGTTGCCGTGGCTACCCACGGGGAGATAGTATCCGAGGAGGTAGTTGGTAGCGGTGATGGCAGCCAGATCAACCAGGCGTTCGTGCTGAAAAATCCTCCTTTAACCTATATCCCTGCTGACACGGCTAGCGGCAGCCAAAGCACCCTGACTGTGCGCGTGGATGGTTTGCTCTGGGGAGAAGTTTCCTCCCTCTACCAACTGACCTCCCCTACACATAGCTATATGACCCGGATAGACGACGATGGCCAGACGCGCATTATCTTTGGCGATGGTTATAAGGGGGCCAGACCAACAACTGGTCAGGAAAATATTACTGCTACCTACCGCTGTGGCATCGGTCCGGACGGAGAAGTTGAAGCTAACACTATTACCCTGGTGCAAACCGCTCCTTTAGGAGTGGTGGCAGTGACTAATCCTCAACCAGCTACGGGTGCGGCACCGCCAGAAACCCGAGACCAAGCTCGCCAAAATGCTCCCCTCAACACCCTGTCCTTGGACCGGATTATTTCTTTGCGGGATTACGAGTATTTTATCGGCGGCTTCTCTGGTATTGGTAAGGCTAAAGCTACGGCCCTGGCGATTCGGGAAGGCTATAGTATGGTGCAGGTGACGATCGCAGGTCGCGATGGCGACCCGGTGGCTTCGGACTCCAATCTTTACAATCAAATTATCGAGGCTGTTGATGCTGCTCGCGACCCCACTTTGCGCGTGGGTGGTGGCTCCGCTTCTGAGTTCAGTCTTAACAGTTACCAGCGTCGCTTGTTTAATATTGCTGCCAAGCTCTGGATCGATCCGCAATATCTAGCCAGTGCCGTGATTCCCGAGGTGGAAAAGGTCCTGCAAGAGGCTTTTGCTTTTGAAGCCCGTGCCTTCGCTCAGGATGTAACGGCGGCGGAAATTGTGACTTTAATTCAGTCCGTTCCAGGGGTTGACGGAGTTGACCTGGATGCGCTTTATTTAGAAGGTAGCGATCGACAGCTCAACCAAATCCTGGAAGCTTCCGAAGCTTTATGGGATGGTCTGGCAGTCGAACCTGCAGAACTGCTATTGCTCAATCCCGCTGCTGGCAGTATAAATTTAGAGGAAGTGATTGCATGAACCAGTCAACAGTGAAGGAACGGCTTTATAACTTTTTACCCGCGATCTACCGCCGGCAAGATTTCCTTCTGGGAGAACCCCTCCGGGCCCTACTGGCGATCGTGGAGGGAGAACTGGGCATCCTGGAAGCCGATATCTATAACCTCTACGAAAACTGGTTCATCGAAACCTGCGCTCTCTGGGTGATGCCCTATATTGCCGAATTGGTAGGCATTTGGGACCTGAATGACCCGGAAAAAATCTTCCCCATTCAGCGCAGTCGCATTGGCAATACCATGCGCTACCGCCGCCATAAGGGTACTCCCAGAACTCTGGAACTGGTGATTGAGGATACCACGGGCTGGACGGCCCGGGTGGTGGAAATGTTTGAGTATGTAATCACCACTCAATACCTCCAACGCCCTCGCACCCATCGCCCAGCTACCTTTACTCTGACTCAAAGCACGGAAATGGTGGCGATGCGGGATTATTTTGACAGTAATGCTCATACTTTAGATATCCGCGCCTTTGATGTCAATCGCGTCAGATATAACCTCAAGAGTCTCAGTCTATTTATCTGGCGTCTGGAAAGTTATCCGGTTAAACGCAGTACCCCCTGCTACCGCCGGGAAATGAATATCCGCACCGTCCGGACTACTGACTGGCAAAGCAGCCCATATCAATTTGAAAACGCTGTTTTTGGCTTTAAAACCGCACCAAGTCAGCGGAAACTGACTTTACCGGTCAGTCCCCGGCCTATGGTCAGTAAAAGGGCTTGCTATTATTTGTCTGTGGCCAAAAAGAATTGTTATCATTGTAAGCCGGCGGAGCTGAGCGCCAATCTCACGGGATGCTATACTTTCCATCCTCTGGGTTACGATATGCCTTTGTTCAACCGTCCCCAAACTAGAGAAAATCTGTGGGAACATAATCTCAACAGTAGCGAAATTCCCATGGCGATCGGTCAGGAGGCTTTTCAAGAAGATATTAGGCCGTACCAAATTGAGCCGGAGCCCGATAAGGAATGGGATAAGCTATTTATCAAAATATTTAACCTCAGGGACGAGTGGTACGATCTCGAAGACGATGTGGATTATCCTACGAAAAATAATAGTTTTCGTCTGGGATGGACGGAAACTGAATGTCGCAAGTCCTTTTCCCTGGAAGAGGTGCCGCCTCCAGAACCAGAACCGGAACCGGAGATCCCCCTCAATAGCCCATACTATTATGGACCCGATCGCAGTCTGGTGATATATATCCGTGTATGCAATCTCAAGGCCGAGAAGAGGCAAAGGCGCAAAAAGTGGCAGAAAGTTCGGGAGTTTCTGCCGATGCCCCCAGCTAAAATAGAGGCCAAAAGTTTAAGGGATTGGCAAGCTCCCTCTCCTGGTAAGATCGCAGTAGATGTGGAACTGGGACGGCTGATGTTCGCCCCCGGTGAAGACCCCGGTTGGGATAATTTACAGGTGAATTTTAGTTACGGCTTTAGCGGTAATATGGGTGGCGGTCCTTATAACCGAGGGGAAACTCTGGCAAACTATACAGATAATATTTGGTTGGTGGCCCGAAATGTTCCCGATGAGGAAAAAGATAACCCTTGGTGGTATACTAATCTGTCAGAGGCGATCGCGGCCTGGCAGGAAAGCGGCGAGGCCCACGGAATTATCAGAATCATGGATAATTATGCATACTTTAACAGTCGCAATCAAAGGGGAATGCCTATAGTACCGGAACCCCTAGTGATAAAAATGAAGGGATGCGATCGCTTGACAATCGAAGCGGGGAATGGTTATAATCCTAGTATTAGTCCCCTAGGAGGCGATCTGATCGCGATCGGAGACCAGCAGGAAGAGGCGACATTGCGACTTAATGGTTTGCTGTGCGGGGGTAAAATAGTGACGGCAGGAAATGTTAACCTGGAAGTGGACCACTGTACGATTAGGCCCAAGCGAGATGCGGACCAAAAACAAGATAGTATTGTCGGAGTTGCCGAAAAGTCCTATAATATGAAGGTAGGGATTGCTAACAGCATGGTGGGGAATCTGGAACTGCCGGCAGCAAGCCAGGAACTGGTGGTGTTAGATAGTATTGTAGATGGAGGCCGGGGATACGCGATCGCGTCAAAGGAACAGAGCTACGGCCCGCAAACAAAAATCGAGCGAACGACAGTATTCGGGGGAGTATATAGTAAAAAGATGCTCTTAGGTTCGGAAACGATATTTACGAAACCGGTGATGGTTCAAGAAAGGGAAGGTGGAGGCCTGCGCTATAGCTACGCGCCGGTAAAAATGCAAAAGGAGGAAGGCGATGATAGCTATAGCTACGCGCCAGTAAATTCCCAAACGCCGGAACGCTATGAGTGCCAGCCGGAAAGCTCTGGGAAACCGGAACTGGAGCCGAGTTTTACTTCGCTAGAGTACGGGCAACCGGGTTATACTCAATTAAGCCTGACTTGTCCGGATGAGATCGAAAATGGAGCGGGGAATGGGGCGGAAATGGGGGTGTTCAATAATTTGAAGCGACCTCAACGAGAAGCGAATCTAGAAGCGAGTTTGGAAGAATACGTGCGGTACGGTCTGGAAGTGAATAAAGTATACAAAAATTAACAAGAGGAGTTTGATGATGAAAGGAGATTTTACTCGTTGGACATTCGATGCGAGCAAGCAATACAGCAGCGTCAGGCTACAGCAAGGTCGGGTACTGTTAGATGCGGACTGGAACGAACAGCTAGATATAATGGGCTACCGAGAGACGACGGCGAACAAAGAGATTATCGGACTCAATGGGGTGCCGAACTTGACGAGTTTTGCGATAGAGATTGATGAAGAGGGAGTAATTCAGTTAGGGAAAGGACTCTGTTATGTGGACGGGATCCTCTGTGAAAACGATGAGAATCAAGAGTCTAGTGGTGAAGAAGAAATCACAGGGGACTACCTAGCATATTTAGAAGTATGGCAGCATCACGTTACGGCAATAGAAGCAGAAGAACTGCGAGAAAAAGCCCTGGGGGGACCGGATACAACGACGAGAACCCAGACTTACTGGCAAGTGAAGTTATCAAGATTTATTACGAGTGAAAGTCCTGAGAAATGGCAGGTAAAGTGGAAAAATTTTCTGGAAGAGAGAGAGCAAAAAGGGAAGCTAGTAGTCCGCGCAACAGGCACAACCATACTTCCGAACGATCTTTACAGAGTAGAAATTCATCAAGGGGGAAAGTACGAGGAGACGACCACGTTTAAGTGGGCGAGGAACAATGGCTCAATGGCGGCGCGAGTGGAAAGCATTGACAGTAATCGGGTGACGATAATTAGCAATCCTCAAGCTCAATTCCAGGTGGAAGATTGGATAGAAATTACTGACGAAGAAAAAGTGAAAGGGGGGGAACCAGGTTTTTTCGCGAAGATAAATAATATCCAAGGGAATGACCTGATACTGGATCCAGAAGCAGGGGACGAGATAATAGGTTTGGATCCTAGAAATATAATCACAACAGTGAGAATTTGGGGGGCTGAAGCAAGCACGATTGTCGAGGAGAATGAGGATGGAGGCTATAAAACGCTGGAGAATGGGATAGAAGTCAAGTTTGAAGAGAATGGGGCATCCAAATACAGGACGGGAGATTATTGGTTAATTCCGACCCGCTCTCAAGAGGAGATTGTGTGGCCACCAGGGGGAGAAGAACCCCACGGCATTGACTATCACTACTGTCCTTTGGCTATTGTCAAATATACGCAGGAGACTGATACATGGGAGTTTGTAAAGGACTGTCGGCAGGTTTTCCCGGGGATGACGGAGGTGGCGCGGGCAACGGCTGTTACAGATGATGACGGTATAATAAAGGGCACGGAGTTGTCGATCGGGGTACAAAGCTACAATGACTCCCGTCGGGCCTATCCAGATGATGAGAAGGATAAATATACTGAAGATAACCTGGACATTCAAGGTGGGAAGCATCTGAAGCTGAATGTCGGCTTTTGGAAAGATGAATTGGATGGAGTATTGTGGCCGGCAGATGGCGATCGGGTGGAGGGGATGAGCTTCTGCGTGAGCGATCGCCCTCGGATGGAGCTGGACAAATATGGCAGGTTGGGCATTGGTCCTGGTGATGATGGCAGTGGTACGAAGGAGCCGAAAGCGTGGCTAGACTTGCAGCCAAACTGGTATACAGACGACGAGCCGCCAGCAAATGGGAATGAGGAGTACGTAGGCTTGCGTATTAACCCGACATTTCCTGGAGATGGGAAGAAGGAATATGGGCTGAAAGTAGAAAATAGCGATGTGGAAATAGGAGGCAATCTGACGGTTGAAGGGAAAAGCCACCTTAAGAGTATAGTCGGTATAGGGACGGCACCTGAAAAGACGATCGGGGTAAATGTAGGACTGAGCTTGAGTGTACCTGAAGGTGTAATTCCTGGTGAGGTAGTGGGGCTGAAGTTGCAACCGACTTTGAACGCGAGCAACACGGGGGACCAGCTGACAGGCTTACATATTAATCCTGTATTTCAAAACGACAGTCAAAGTGGCGTCAAGCATTACGGGTTGATAGTAGAAAAGGGGAAAGTAGGCATTGGCACGATCGACCCTACTGCGGGGCTAGAGTTGACACCGACGTTGGATGCGAGCAATAACGACGATCATCTCACAGGTTTGCTTATTAACCCCGATTTCCAGCATCACAGTCAAAGTGGAGTCAAAGACTATGGGTTGAAAGTAGAAAAGGGGAAAGTAGGTATTGGTAGCGCTCTGAATGACGATCGAAGTCTAGATATAGGGGTGGACGTGCGATCGGGCGTGATTGCCAGCAACAATAACGACAAGCTCGTCGGCTTATATATCGAGCCAGAATTTGAGGATAGCAGCAAAAAAAATGTCGAGCACTATGGATTGATAGTACAAGAGGGTAAAGTCGCGATCGGCCCTCCTTCTGAGAATGTGTACCCAGTGGAGATTGATGGTTCCGAATCCAGAGTAGAAAATTTGGAAGTGACCGGAGATCTGGAGGTGCGAGGAAATGTAACATATTATGGTGATGTAGTTGCCTACGCGGTAGAAAAAGCAGCAGGACAAATCCTACTGGGGGACGATAATAGCGATCGGGTGGTAGTTCATGCAACCATGAGTTCGCAGCATACATCAGGGAAGCTGAAGCTGACTAGTCCCTTGGAGATCGAACTGGGGGCTAGTCAGCAGGATTTCCTATCGCTGTTTTCTACTGCTGCTGCTGCTCCTAAAAGTCAAGCAGATGGCAGGATAGTCTGGAAAAAGGGTGTAGTCACAAAAGAGGGCTCCAACTCCGAGGATGGCGTCGGGGAAGAATATGAAGAAGAGTCGAAAATATTAGCAGCTATTCATTCGTTTCTAAATGGCGCAGATGGAGATTTAAGGTTTGGAACGGCCAGCAGCGAGGATGACGAACCGCAAGACCGGATGGTTATTACTGCCGAGGGGAATGTGGCGATCGGGTCCGAAGATCCAGGCACCAACAAGTTGAAAGTAACAGGTGGAACGACTTCCTTAGGCGGTGCTCTGACAGTAACCTCCGGAGGTGTGACCCTCACGGAAGGAGATGTGACGCTCGCGGATGGAGATGTGGTTCTCTCCGATGGAAGTGTGAATATAGTAGGCACAGAGCCAACCGCGTCAAAGTTGACGGTCGGGGGTGCGACGAACTTAACAGGAAAGCTGACAGTAGCACCAGAGTTGTTCGGTGATAGCAGCTCGGCGGCGGAAATAAATCCGATGTTGGCCGCTACTACTAACGATCAAGTCCTGTGTGCTGTGAAAATTAACCCAACCTTCACTGATAACGAGTACGATGAGACTGCGAAGAAGTTGGGACTGCATGTGGCCTCGGGAGATGTGGCGATCGACCAGGGAAGTCTGGCGATCGACCAGGGAAGTCTGGCGATCGGGGCTGAGGCAGTACCAAACAGTGAAAAGTTGTACGTAAATGGTAAAACTATCTTAGGCGGCACCCTGACTGCAAATGCTAGCGACACCTACTTGGCAGGAGCGGAAATAACACAGACTTTGACGGCTACTGCTGCCAACCAAACCTTGAGTGCGTTGAAAATTCAGCCAACCTTCACTGAGAACGATCACGATGAAACTGCCAAGAAGTTGGGACTGCATGTGGCCTCGGGAGATGTGGGGATCTCCCAGGGAAGTCTGGCGATCGGGGTTGACTTTGAATCGGATTATAAGCTAATAGTTGCAGGCAATACTAAGATCAAAGGTAAAGATTTGGTGTTGCAAGTCGATGACAACGGAGACAAGCAAGGCGTGCTTTTCCAGAACAGCGGTGGTAAATATACCTGGCGGATTTACCGTGAAAATGCGGATGATAGCCACGCCTATCTGAAAATTTCTGGGGGCTGGGAGGAAAATTCTACGGATCTGAGCGATCGCGTCACGATCGATAAGGATGGCGCTGTCGGCATTGGGAAGGATCCGGGAGTTATAGTTGCGGGCGACACGGTAATTGGTGACGGCGAACGACCCTCTGATGGTACTGCGGTCAAACTGGACGTGGAAGGAATAGTAAGGGGTCAAACTTTTGTAGAAGCAAGTGATGCCAAACAAAAAGAAAACATTCAACTCCTAAAAGACGGACTGGGAAAGATACTGGGATTGCGCGGCGTGACCTACAAATGGAAAGATGGCAAAGAAGCTGCCCAAAAGACAACAGAAATAGGACTGGTGGCCCAAGAGGTAGAAGCGATCTTCCCAGAACTGGTAATCACGGACTCTCAGGGGATGAAGTCTCTCAGCTATTCTAAGCTCATTGCTCCTCTGATAGAAGCTGTTAAGGAGCAACAAGCCCAAATTGTGGGACTGGTCAACCAAGTTCAACAGCAACAAACTCAAATCGAACAGTTGCAAGCTCTCAATAATGGATAATTGCCCAATAGTCCCGGATGCTTATAACTCCGGGACTGGCCCACTACAACTTAGTTGTCGCCCATTCGTTCTCAACTGCTTTCCCCATTTTTAATTTTGAATTGCTTGACAGGTGTGAATGATGAAAGAAAGATTAGAACAACGTCTTAAAGCCCTCAAAGCCGAATTTGATGCCGGTCAAAAACTCCTAGCTGAGTACGAGACCAAACAAGCCAGTCTGCGAGAAACCTTACTGCGCATTAGCGGTGCCATTCAGGTGATCGAAGAAGAGTTGCAGATTCTCGAGGAAGGGGAAAATAACGATCTGGCGGTGGAAAAGGAGGCGGTAGTAGTTGAAAATTGACCAGTTGTACCCGTAGCGCAATGACAGATAGGGAAAAGCTAAAAGCCTGGCGATGAATTCACTATGCAATTGTGAATTGCACGAACAGGATAGATAAGCATCCAGATGTAGCGATATTTGTAAAGGTAGAGGAAAACAAAAAAGGGAGGAAGATAAATGCCAGTAACACCAACATATCCCGGGGTTTATGTAGAAGAAATTCCTTCAGGAGTGCGGACGATAACCGGAGTAGCGACTTCGATCGCGGCATTCATCGGTCGGGCCCCCAAAGGACCAGTAAACGAGCCAGTCCTCATCAACAACTACGGCGAATACGAGCAAATATTTGGCGGGTTATGGACGGAGAGTAATCTGGGCTTTGCTGTGCGAGATTTCTATAATAATGGCGGCAGTCAGGCGGTGATTGTCAGACTGTACAACGATCCTGGTGGTGATGTTCTAACAAAAACTCAGCTGTTTGTGCCCATCAGTAATGCAACAGTAACAGGGGGCACAGCAGCAGTAAATGGCACGGCAACAGTAAGTGGGGGGACGGCAACATTAACTAGAAGCATTGTCACAGGGAGTAGCGCAGCAATAGACAGCAATGACACGGTAAAAATAACAGGGGGCAGGGCAGAAGTAACAGGTAGTGGCACAGTAACGGCAACAGTAAATATCGGCACGGTACAAACAAGTACCATTACGGCAACAATCACTGGGGGCACGGGCACGGTAACAGGAGGAACTGCAGAGGTAACAAACAGCACAATAACGGTAAGTAGCGGTACAATAAGTGGCGGGACAATAATAACAGAAGACGGCAAAGTCACAGGGGGCACGGCCACGGTAACAGGGGGCACGACCACGGTAACAGGGGGCACGGCCACGGTAACAGGGGGCACGGCCACGGTAAGCAGCAGCGAAGTGGCTGACGATCAACCGTTAGAGAAAATAATAAGTTGCGGCAAAGTAACAGGGGGTGATGCAGAAGTAACAGGCGGCGTGGTAACAGGTGCCCATCTAACGGTCACGGTTAGCATGGTAACAGGTTCCACGGCAACGGTGGACAACTCGGCGGAAGCAACGGTGATAGGTAATGTTTCGGCAGTAGAAGGGGAAGCTACATCTACAGTTTCTACGGGCGGCATAGTAACAGTAACGTTAACAGGGGGCACCGTAACAGGGGGCACCGTAGAAATAGATGGCACCCAAACAGCAACGGTAACAGGGGGCACGGCAACAATATCAGGGGACACAGTCACAGTCACGGGCGACGACGTTGAAACCTTGCAAATGTATATGAAGCTGGAAGGGGCAAACGAAGGCGCTTGGGGGAACGAGTTGGAGGCTGACGTGAACCATGATTTTCCAACGGATGATGATACTCAAGCGCAAGTAGCAGAGGAAAACCTATTCAATCTATATGTCAAGGATAACGATACGGGAGTAGAAGAAATATTTCAGAATGTCTCGGAGAATTCAGACCACAAGCGCTACGTTAAAAATGTACTAGAAAAAGATTCTCAATTGGTGCGGGTGTCTGGGGATGTGCCTAGTAAAGAAGAATTACCTGATGGAGGAGATGAATGGGATTATCTAAAATCATTGGCGATCCCGGCGGTAGATGGCGACCCGTTGCAAGTTAGCAACTTTACTGATGGAGAAAGCGAGAAAAAAGGAATTTATGCTCTGGAAAAGGCCGACCTGTTTAACTTGCTCTGCATCCCACCCTACAAGGATGACGGAAATGTAGACGTAGGGGTGATTGATGCAGCGATAATATATTGCGAGAAACGCCGGGCCATGATGATTATCGACTCCCCCAGCGACTGGGCGAATAAGGAAGATGCGAAAACAGGGATTGATGGAGACGTGGGGTCCACCAGTAGGAATGCGGCCATCTTCTTCCCCCGCCTGGTGATGCCGAACCCCCTCAAGGACAATCAAATAGAAACATTTGCTGCTTGCGGGGCGGTGGCGGGCATCTTCGCCCGCACCGATGCCACCCGGGGTGTATGGAAAGCCCCAGCAGGTTTGGAAGCTGTCTTGCGGGGAGGAGTTTTGGCCCTCAGCGTCCCCCTGACAGACCCGGAAAATGGCGAGTTGAACCCTCTGGGAATTAACTGCTTGCGCAATAAACCCCCAGCAGGTAAAATCGTCTGGGGTTCGCGCACTCGGGTAGGAGACGATCGCCTGGCTTCAGAATGGAAATACATCCCGGTGCGACGACTAGCACTGTACATGCAAGAATCATTGTATCGAGGTACGAAATGGGCAGTATTTGAACCGAACGACGAACCCCTGTGGGCGCAGTTGCGACTGAGTATCGGTTCCTTCATGAATAATCTTTTCCGCCAGGGAGCATTTCAAGGCAGTTCGGCCAGCGATGCCTACTTTGTCAAGTGCGACAAGGAAACTACTACCCAATATGACATCGATCGGGGGATAGTGAACATCGTCATCGGGTTTGCGCCCCTGAAGCCAGCAGAATTCGTAATTCTCAAGTTCCAACAGATAGCAGGACAATCATAACTGTAGGGTGGGCACCGCCCACCAGCACCAGCAGGGCCCACCAGGCAGGGCCCACCAGAGCCAAGAATTCCTAAGATAAAAGGAGACAGAGAAAATGCCAATAACACCAACTTATCCAGGGGTTTATGTAGAAGAACTGCCTTCAGGAGTGCGCACTATTGTAGGTGTAGCAACTTCAATCACGGCATTTATCGGTCGGGCCCTGCGGGGACCGACGGATGAGGCAATACTGATTAATAACTACGGCGAATATGAGCGCATATTTGGCGGCTTGTGGAATGAAAGTACCATGAGTTTCGCGGTGCGGGATTTCTACAATAATGGCGGGAGTCAGGCGGTGATTGTCCGACTTCAGAATGGGGGAGGGAAAGCAGCGTTTGAGGTGCCAAGCGAGCCAAGCCACGAGGACAATGTTCTAAATTTGGAAGCGGCAAACGAAGGGGCTTGGGGAAATAAATTGCAGGCGAAGATTGACCAGGATTTTCCCAGCAGCGAAGTAGGCAAAGCAGACGCAGAACTACTGTTCAACCTATCGATCCGAGACCAAGGAACGGGAGTAGTTGAAACATTTCTCAATGTATCGGCCCTCGAAGGACACCCGCGCCAAGTAGATAAGGTACTGGAAAATACATCTGAATTGGTGCGGGCTACTGAACTACCGGCCGCTCGGCCTGACCCGACTGTCAACGCTGAAGATGATAATTGGGAGCCCGCTGATGGAGTAAGTGGTGGCGATGATGGCGATCGGATCACAGAAGACGAATTCATCCTGAGCAAAGAAGCAACTAAAGAGGGACTTTATGCCCTAGAGAATGCGGATCTGTTTAACTTGCTATGCATCCCGCCCTACTACCCAGGCGTAGATGGGGATGGGGATATAGATGGAACTTTAATTGACGCGGCCTTGATATATTGCGAGAAGCGCCGCGCCATGATGATTATCGACGCCCCCGGTAGTTGGAAGAATAAAGATGATGCGAAAACAGGGATTAATAGTACAGCGGATGTAGGAGCCACCAATACCAATGGGGCCATCTTCTTCCCGCGCATCGTGATGCCGAACTCCCTCAAGGACAAGCAATTAGAAATATTTGCTCCTTGTGGGGCGATCGCGGGGATATTCGCGCGCACGGATGCAACGCGGGGGGTATGGAAAGCGCCAGCGGGTTTGGAAGCAGTGTTAAAGGGAGTGATAGCTTTGAGCGTGCCCCTGACAGACTCGGAAAATGGGGAGTTAAACCCCAAAGGGATTAACTGCTTACGATCGATGCCACCAGCGGGTCGGATAGTCTGGGGCGCGCGGACGCGGGTAGGGGACGACATGCTGGCGTCGGAATGGAAATACATCCCGGTGCGACGACTGGCGCTGTACATGCAAGAATCATTGTATCGGGGTACCCAATGGGCGGTATTTGAACCGAACGACGAACCCCTGTGGGCGCAGTTGCGACTGAATATCGGCTCCTTTATGGATAATCTCTTCAAGCAGGGAGCATTTCAAGGCAGTTCGGCCAGCGATGCCTACTTTGTCAAGTGCGACAAGGAAACCACGACCCAGTATGATATCGATCGGGGGATAGTAAACATCATCATCGGGTTTGCGCCCTTAAAGCCAGCAGAATTCGTGATTCTCAAGTTCCAACAAATAGCGGGACAAGCATAAGGAGGAAAAATGGCTCAATTTTCAGTAAATACGGAACGGTTTGACCCATACAAAAACTTCAAATTCCGGGTAAAATGGGATGGGGTATATGTAGCGGGGGTAAGTCGGGTGAGTGCCTTAAGTCGGACGACGGAGGTAGTGGAACATCGGACGGGAGGAGACCCCAGCAGTCCTCGGGTATCCCCGGGACAAACGAAGTACGAAGCCATAACCTTAGAACGGGGGGTAACCCACGACCCGGCATTCGAGCAATGGGCCAATAAGGTCTGGAACTACGGTGCGGGTTTGGGAGCAGAAGTGTCCCTGTTGGACTTCCGCAAGGATATCATTATCGAGGTGATGAACGAAGCGGGACAGGTGGCGATCGCCTACAAAGTATATCGGTGCTGGGTATCGGAGTTCCAAGCGCTGCCAGAGTTAGATGGGGGGGGAAATGAGGTAGCAATTCAGAGCATTCAGCTGCAAAATGAAGGATGGGAACGTGACTATGACGTGACGGAACCGTCAGAACCAAGCTTCACTGAACCGGCATAGAATCCCAATGCGACCACTAACAGCTTCCGAACTAATTCGCGGCTGGGAAGTAGGACAGAGTCAACATGCCCTAGACAGGGCGTTGACTCTTCTGAGTCTCGCTTGTCCGGGTTATAGTCAGGCTGAACTGGCTTCTCTGAGTATCGGACAGCGGGACGCATATCTATTAACCCTGCGAGAAATCACCTTCGGAGAGGAGATGAACGGTTGGGCAGACTGTCCCCAATGTAGCGAACGGTTAGAGTTTAACATGAAAACTTCCCAGATGAGGTTGGTAGAAGTGCTCGAACCGCAAGTAGCAGAATATAGCCTAAAAATGGGAGAGTGGGAGTTGGGCTTTCGCTTGCCCAATAGCTGGGACTTAGCTGCTATAGTGGGGGAAACAGATGTGGAGAGGGCAGCAGCACGACTGCGGCAAAGATGTCTGAGTTGGGCTTTGTTCGAGGGAGTAGAGGTAGGCTATAATCACCTACCAGAAGAGGCGATCGCGGCGATGGTAGAGTCAATAGCAGCAGCGGACCCCCAGGCAGAAATATTGCTAGACTTAAGTTGTCCGGCCTGCGGTCACAAGTGGCAAGTCATGCTAGATATAGTGTGGTTTTTGTGGAAAGAAATCAGCGCCCGGGCCCAGAGGATCCTCCAAGAGGTGCATATGCTAGCCCGGTTCTATGGATGGCGAGAGGCAGATATACTATCTATGAGTACGGTCCGACGGCAGTGTTATTTAAATTTAGTAGGCTAATGGCTGATTTGTTCGCCCGACTGGCAAGACGTACCCTGGGTTTAATGCCCGTGGTGCAACCGAAAATTACCTCGCGGTTTGCCCAGGAAGAGGCGATGGCGGGTGAAAATGCTAATCTAGAAATACCCAGCTTGTTTTCCAGCGATCGGGGTTTATTGCCAGGTACGCCAGCAGATGCAGGGTTCTTGCCAAGTGAGAAGATGACAGGCGGGGATGCCTGCCCCACGAATGATGAAGAGTCCTCTATAGAGAAAAGCATTCTGGTGGCCCGAGGAGACCCAGAAAATCAGGAATTAACTCCCGAAATGTCGGCTATTTCGGAAGCAAGAAGGGAAAGTAGAGTTGGAGAAGGTCGGGGAAGAAAAAGACCAGAATATTTCCAGAGAAAAACACGGGCGATCGGGCCAATAAAAGAGTCCGAGAGTCTAGTGCAGAGGGCGGAGAATAAAGAGATAGTAGAGTTAGAAGTAATAGGAGAAAGGGTGAGGGTATATGCAACAGAAGAGTCAAGGGGGGCGGGGGAGAGAAGAGGGGAAGATGTTATAAAAGTAACAGTTGCAGGGGAAGAAAAGAAGGAAAGAGATAGGGCGATAGGGGAAAAAAAGGGAGAGTCAGAAAGTCCCAGAAGGATTATAGAGGTTGATGAGTCGGGTGGGAATGATGAGATATATTCCAGAAGAAAAGAATTATCAAGTAGGGAAGAGGAAAAAAGGGAGATAGGACAAAAAGTAGAGTCAGTTGAGTTAGAAAGTCGGGGAAGGACAGGGACGGAGAGAGAGTCCAGAAGGGAAGAAGAGTCAAGGGGGGAAAAAAGGGCGATCGGACCAATAGTAGAGTCAGTCAAGTCAGCAAGTCCAGATGGAAGTGCAGATGGAAATAAAGAAAAAAGGTCAAGGGCGATCGCCAGGAAGGCAACAGCGGAGATATTCTCAAGAAAAGCTTCATCGTCAAGGAAAGAAGAGTGGGGAAGGGAGACAGGGCCCTCAGATCCAGTGAGAGAAAGTGAGGTGAAGTGGCCAGGACTCGATCGAGGTAGAGAGTCAGAGTTGGACTCAAGAGAAGAAGTGTTTGGGACAGAAGAGGGAACAGGGGCGATCGCACCAAGAGGATCGAGAGAGTCAGTCAGGTCAGAAAGTCCAGATGGAAATAAAGAAAAAAGGTCAAAGGAGGTAGTTCAAAGAAAAGCGGATGAGTCAAGGGAGTCGGGAAGGGCGATCGCACTGTCAGATCCAGTGAGAGAAAGTGCGGTGAAGTGGCCAGATGGAGGTAGAAAGTCAGAAAATACTCAAATAAGATCCAGAAGAGAAGAAGGATCGAGTAGGTCTCAAGGGGGAAGGGCGATCGCCTCAAGACCGGAAGTGCAGCATGTAGATCAACCAGGAAAAGAATATCTAAGTGTTATTGCCAGGGAACGGGAAAAACAGAGTGAGTCAAAGGAAAGTTCGTCAAATACTCAAATAAGATCCAGAAGAGAAGAAGGATCGAGTAGGTCTCAACCGGGAAGGGCGATGGCCCCAGAGTCAAGACTGGAAGTGGAGTATGTAGATCGGGTAACAGTCGAAGTTGGTAGAGAAGATATAATTGCTATTGCCAGGGAACAGGAAAAACAGAGTGAGTCAAAGGAAAGTTCGTCAAATACTGAATTAAGTTCCAGAAGAGAAGAACTGTCAAGTAGGTATCAAGGGGAAAGGGCGATCGCGTCAAGACCGGAAGTGCAGCATGTAGATCGGGTAACAGTGGAACAAGGGAAAGAAGATAGAAGTGCGGGGGAAAAACAGAGTTACTCAAAGGGTCCAGAGGAGATTTTAGAATTAAGTTCCAGAAGAGAAGAAGGATCGAGTAGGTCTCAAGGGGGAAGGGCGATCGCCTCAAGACCGGAAGTGCAGCATGTAGATCNNNGAAGAAGGATCGAGTAGGTCTCAAGGGGGAAGGGCGATCGCCTCAAGACCGGAAGTGCAGCATGTAGATCGGGTAACAGGGGAACAAAGTAGAGAAGATATAAGGGCGATCGCCAGAGAACGGGAAAAACAGATAGAATTAAGTTCCAGAGAAGTATCAAGTAAGTCTCAACGGGGAAGTGCCATCGGCATTAAAGGGGAAAAACAGAGTTACTCTTTGAGTCCAGAGGAGATTTTTGAATTAAGTTCCAGAAGAGAAGAACTATCAAGTAGGTCTCAACCGGAAAGGGCGATCGGGCCAACAGAGACAGACTTACCAGATAATTTAGCTTTGGTGCTATCCCAGATAGCAGGGAGAGAGGAAGAAAACAACAGGGAAAATGTGGGAAGAGAAGAAAAGGAACGGAGACGCAGAGAGATTGAATTGGCAGCTCGCAGCCAAGTACAATTGTCAGGGTCGAGGCTAGCAGAAAAACAGAAAGCATCCGTTGCATCTACGCCCGCGATCGAGATAACCATAGGTAAGATAGAGGTGCGGGGAACAAAACCAGCGGTAAAACCGGTGCAGCAATCTCGCCGTCAGCCAACCAGTCCAAGTCCACGGCTTTCCCTGGATGAATATCTCAAACAACGCAATGGAGGTAAAAGATGAGTACATCGCAGGCGATAGCTGGGGTGACAGTAATGCTAGACTTCCTAATTACGGAGGGAATTCTCCAAGAATTAGGCAGTGGTGGGATAGGAACCGTAACCACTAAACCTCTAGACGAAGCCCGGAAAGATGATAATAGTAATCAGATTAACATTTTTCTTTACCAAACCCTGCCTAACAGTGCATGGCGGAATATGGACATGCCCAAGAAGGTAAAACCAGGGGAAACAGGTAAACCTGCCTTAGCATTAAATCTATATTATTTGATTACAGCTTACGAAAAAACTAACGACACTAACGACCAGCTCCAAGACCAGAAACTGCTAGGGATAGCAATGCGCGTCTTGCACGACCATCCTTTGATCCGATCGCAAGATATTGAGAGAGCGATAAGAAATGAATCGGGATTATTAGAGCAATCACAAATAGATATGCTTAAGAATAGTAACCTCGAAAATCAGATCGAACGAATTGCCATTACGCCAACTACCTTATCCCTAGAAGACTTATCGAGGTTATGGGGTACATTTCAAACAGGATATCGCCTTTCGGCGGCTTATGAAGTTTCCGTGGTATTGATAGAAAGCAAGCGTCCAGTGAAAACGCCTCTGCCCGTATTAATGATTGGTTCGGATGACAAGGGGATAATTGCTCAGACTGGTCTCATACCGCCAGTGCCCGGCCTCACGGCAATCAAACTGCCAAAAAACCAATATTACTTTACCGTTGGAAATGATTTGATTCTTGAGGGTCATAACCTCAACAGCGAAAACGGCGAAAACGGCGTGGAAGTCCACTGCCAACATCCCCTCACCGATCCTATTGTCCTGACGCCAATAGCAGCCACAGACCAGCAAATAATGGTGACGCTAAACGGTAATCCTCACCAATGGCGATCAGGATTTTACACCGTGACGGTAAAAGTCGTGCAGGAGGGGCGCGCTCGGGTGACGAACGCCCTGACTTTCCCCTTAGTGCCGGAGGTAACAATCCCCGATCGGGAGGTAACGAATGAGTTAACTTTAACCTGCAACCCGCCAGTGCAACGAGAACAACTGATTGCTTTGCTATTGGGGTCTCAGGAGATTCCCTACCAATTTACAGAAGAAGCAGAAAACTTGCCATTGCCTGAGGAGTCAGGACCGCAAAGCGAACTCACCTTCAATGTGAGTAATGTCACCCCTGGGGAATATGTGGTGCGTTTGCGGGTAGATGGGGTAGATAGCGTCCCGATCGACTTTACACAACAGCCACCCATATTCAAGGAGGACCAGAAAGTAACGATCTCATGAATCATAGGGAAGAGTGGCAAATAAACAACAATAATTACCTAGCCGCCGCCACGTACTGGTTGCGACTGCGTTTGGGGCTGCATGCTAACATAGAAGAAATAACTGCCATAGATGTAGCGCAAGCAGAAAAGGCGATGGTTGCTGCCTCCCAAGTCCAACCACCTCCGGCGGCGATCGCCCTGGGACAGCAACTTAACTTATCGGAGTTTGAAGGGAACCTATTGCTGCTGTGCGTGGCGATGGAATGGGACGGACAAATCCCCCAGCTCTGTGCTTTAATTCAGGGTAACCAATGTAACTATCCTACCTTTGCTTTGGCCTTTGCCCTGTTCGATGGACCGAGTTGGGATGTAGTTTCTCCCGAACGGCCCATCAGGTATTGGCGATTAATTGAAATTCTCCAATCTGCTGCCGAACCCATGACAACCAGTCCTTTACGGGCAGATGAACGCATTGTCAATTATATCAAGGGGTTAAACCACTTAGACGATCGCCTGCAGAGCATTGTCTTCCCATGGCAGGCACCGGAAAACCACTTCCGTAAGCCAGAAAGTTTTCTACCACCATCTCAGCAAGTAGCTGTCGAGACCATCATCGACAAGTTCCAGCTTAACCCATATCGGTATCCGCCACCGATGGAACTTAGGGGACCAGATCGGGCCAGCAAGCAGATGATTGCCGGGCAGGTTTGCTTATATTTTAGTCTGAAACTCTATCGCCTGCCAGTCGCCTTCCTGCCAACTGAAGGTAATATGTTAGAAATATTAGCCCGGTTGTGGGAACGGGAAAGCCAGTTGCAGCCGATCGCCCTTTATTTAGAGGTGCAGTCACGGGAAGAAGAGATCCCCCAGGGGCAAATGGTAGCAGTCCGCCGTTTTTTGGAACGCAGCAATGGCTTCTTTTTCATCGACATACGGGAGAAAACTTTAGCCTTAGAACGGGAAACCATTACCTTAGATATAGCCAAACCCACAGTCGGAGAACAAATAGCTGCCTGGGAGATGGCCGATCTAACGGACGCTGCTTCAGTAATGGCTCTAGTAGGACAGTTTAATTTAAGTATTGCCCAGATTCAGAAAATTGTCCGGGAGGCCCAGCAGGAAAAAAAGGGCGATACTGCTGCGCAGTCGCTTCGCGATCGGGGGTTATCGGAGCAACTGTGGGATAATTGTCTCCAGAGTACCCGTCCGGAATTAGAGAATCTCGCACAAAGAATAGAAGTGAAAGCGAGTTGGGAGGATATAGTATTACCGGAGGAAGAGACAAAGCTGTTACATCAAATTGCCAATCAAGTGCGACAGCGAGGTAAAGTCTATGAAGAGTGGGGTTTTCACCGGCGGATGAATAGAGGTAAAGGCATCAGCGCCCTATTTGCTGGGGAAAGCGGTACGGGGAAAACCATGGCAGCGGAAGTAATAGCTACCGATCTGCGGTTGCATCTGTATCGGATTGACTTAGCAACAGTAGTGAGCAAATATATAGGGGAGACGGAGAAGAATCTGCGTCGCCTGTTCGATGCTGCGGAAGATGGCGGGGCCATATTGTTTTTTGATGAAGCGGATGCCTTGTTTGGCAAGCGATCGGAAGTGAAAGATGCTCACGACAGACATGCTAATATCGAGATCGACTATTTATTGCAGCGTCTGGAAGCATATCGAGGTCTGGCAATTCTGGCAACCAACCTGAAAAGTTCCCTCGATCGGGCATTTCTGCGGCGCTTGCGGTTTATAGTAAACTTTCCCGCCCCCGGGGTAGGGGAACGAAAGCGCATGTGGTCGAAAGTGTTTCCCCCAGAGACCCCAACGGAGGGTCTAGACTTGAACCGCTTGACTCGGTTTAATTTAACAGGAGGTAATATACATAATATAGCATTAAATGCGGCTTTTATGGCAGCAGAAGCGGGAACGCCAGTGACAATGAAATGGGTGCTGGCAGCGGCGCGGATGGAGTTGAGAAAGCTGGAAAGACCGATAAATGAGGCCGATTTTCGGAATTGAGCAATGAACGTAAAGATGAGGATAAATGAGATAATCATAGGAAAAGGGGTAGATGTGCCGCGCAGCATGCGTAGGATATTGCAAGCAGCTTTGGAAGCGGAATTGGCCCGCATCTTGACGGAAAAGGGATTATCGCCTAAACTGGAAAAAGGTGCGAGGATACCCAGCCTGCCGGTGAATCTGGAATTAAAGGGGAAAACAAGCCCCGATCGGGTGGGAAAGATGCTGGCCCGATCGATTTACGCAGAACTGGCAAAATGAGTTGTTGTCCGGTAGCATCATTAAGGCAAGAGAAGTGGTTGGGAACTCGGGGTTGACAGTTGAGGGATTATCCTATAAGATAAAGAAAGTAACGCCAGATAGCCCAGGAACTGCCGCCAGTAGGAAGGGCAGTGGCGATCGGAAGGTAGAAGAGAAAAAAGGAGAAGAGAAAAAATGACTCGTGAATATGCGATCAGAAGCAACCAGTCCGGGCAGAAGGAGAAAAAAGACAGCGGGATACTGCAACGAACGGCGGTGCGCGAGTTACCAGCAACTCCGAAAGCCCCCCAAGTCCCAAGAGAGTCCCAAGCATTAAATGAGTCTTGGTTAAAACAGGACTTGACGCAAATACCGGTCAGCAACCAGAATACGCCAGAGATGCAGCCAAAGTTGATGGTAGGTTCTCGTGGGCGATCGGGGGATAGTGGCAAACAGAATCTCGAAGGGTTGCACGGAATGCCAGTGCAAGCCAAACTGGCGATTGGGCAACCGGATGATAAGTACGAACGAGAGGCCGATCGAGTGGCATCCCAGGTGGTAGAACAGATCGATGCCCAGGCGAAGGACCAGTCAGTCCAAGGGCAGACCGTACAGCGGAAGTTAGAGGACAAAGAGGAAATACAAAGCAATCCGGAGTTAACCGCAATAAAAGATCGGGAGGGACTGGGGGAAAAACTACAGAGGAAGTTAACCATACAGGGTAAGGATGGGTCTGCCTCTGGGGAAGCTTCATCAGAATTGACATCGGCGATTAATAGTGCCAGAGGTGGGGGACAGCCTTTGGATGCGGGTCTGCAACAGTCGATGGGACGGGCAATGGGAGCAGATTTTAGTGGGGTGCGGGTGCATACTGATGCGCGATCGGACCAGTTGAATAAATCGCTTCAGGCGAAGGCATTTACGAGGGGGCAAGATGTGTTCTTTCGGCAGGGCGAGTATCAGCCGGGGACAAGGGGGGGAAAAGAGACGATAGCTCATGAGCTGACGCATGTAGTCCAACAAAGCGGTACAGATGTGAGCAGAGAGTCCCAACAACACCAACAATCATCGCACAGCCCAAATAAGGAAACCCAACAGGGTGGCATGGGAACAAGACGGTTCAATAGTATAGGAGCAAGGGCGACAAAAAGAATAGAGCACGGCAACGAAAACCAGTCAGAGGGAACCAGAAATAAGAGCAATGGAGGAAGAGAAAAGCAAAGAGAACACCGGACACAATTAGTGCAACGAAAGAAGATTGTCAAGCATGAAGATAATAGTTATACAGAATATAAAGAGAAAGAAGAATATTCGTGGGACGTAGAAATATTGCAAACGTTAGAAATGACAGAGGAAGAGCTTTTAAATGTGCTTGAAGTGCTAAAGCACCAAAATATGGAGCTGCGCAAGGAAATCATTCTGGAATACAAAAAAAATGGTGAAAAGGAAGAAATAAAAGAGAACCTAGGGAGGCTTGGGTTAATAACAGAAGCACTTCACGAAGCGAACGGCCCGGAAGAGGGAGCGACAAATAGTCCAGAAGGAGCAAGCGTGGTCGCAAGCCAATACGAACAGGAAACAGATCCGGGCAAGGGCACAAGGAGCGGTGCCATGGCCGAGGAAAACAAAAAGTATCAAAAACCGGAATTTCAAATACCAGAAGGTTGGGACGAGAAAACTCAGGAAATGTTAACATATTCATACTGGAAAGAAGACAAGGATAAGAGAGGGTGGCCGGAACTACAAATGGAGGAGGTCAAGAAATATAGAAAGGAATATCTAGAACAGTCGAAGAGCAAAGGGCCAGAAGGAAAAAAGAAAGAGAAGGATGAAGAGCCCACGGAGTTCAAGTATTTTGTGGGCAAATACAAACAGATGTTAAAGGAACTTGAAGCCCTGCAGGAAGAAAAAGGAACCCGCCTCAAGTTATACAGAGCAGTAGCAACAAAATACGCAGAGGAGATATTGACCAACTTCGAGAAACACGGAGCCAGCGTGGAGGCCAGCGTGAAACAGGAGCGAACTATTGGCGAGGAAGTCCGTTTTGACAAACCCAGAGAAGCCAAAAATGCGGAGAGCATGAGGTTGATCACCGACAAGCTATCACATATGGGGGACTACGCGCAGGCATACGAGCACCTCGGGACGGGGGATAAAGACGCGATGTTGGAATTTACACTCAAGCCAAAGGTGCAATATATAATGTTCCACCCAGAATTTATGGCGATCGCAAAAGGAGGAGGCGAAAAAACGCCGCTAGCCAAAGCCGTCAAAGAAATGGACGTAGGAGAAGTGAAGCTGGGCTCGCAAAACGAAGGACAAAAGCCGGGTTATATAGGCGTCAAGCCAGAGCAACTAGGCGCATCTCCGACTGGCGATACAGCCCAAAAGAAGCAACCAAAGCAAAAGGGGGCGAAAAACAAGGGAAAGGGTGCAAAAGAGTCGGGAACAAAAGGAGGAGGAACATATAGCTTATCGTTTGGAGAGAACAACTCAGCGATCCTATTGTTTCAGTTGTTAGTCGAGTCAGTCAAGATCATCCATGACCAAAAAAAAGATGAAGAAAAAAGGAGGGAAAAGGCAAGCCAAACGAAAGCATAAGGGGAAATGGGAATGAGCGATATCGACCGCGTGACGCACGGGTCAAACGTAGAAACCCCGATAGTTCGCTAACCCCGAAAACCGTCTGCAAACCCGATCGCACCCAACCAAAGGAGGAGATAAGACAGAATGCGCCCCGGCGACGCACCTTGCTCATAAAGCAGCCTGACCAACTCCTGCATGGGTTCGGTTGGTTTAAGGCGCCCCTCTCTAGATCGGACTTACCGTGATTTTTCCTGGGGGGAAGTATGTACGACCTGTGGGAATGCTACTATTGTAGGTGGGATAGAGAAAAGGAAAAAGGAAAAAATGACTCGTCAATATGTTCCCAGAAGCAACCAGTCCGGCCAGAAGGACACAGACAGCTCGATACTGCAACGGACGGCGGTGCGTGAGCTACCAGCAAAAACTGTGACACCCCAAGTCCAAACAGAATAAACTGGACTTGATGCAGATACCGGTCAGCCACAATGATACGCCAGAGGTGCAGCCAAAGCTGATGGTAGGTTCTCGTGGGCGATCGGGCGATAGTGGCAAACAGAATCTCGAAGGGTTGCCAGTGCAAGGGAAAGGGGCGATCGGGCAACCGGAGGATAAGTCATCCCAGGAAGGATCGCGGGTGCAGATGGTGGGTAAGGAAAGCGAGACAGATCGCCAGATGGGGGGACTTGCTATACAAGAGTTCCGGGGATTATCCAGTGAATTAATCTCCGAAGGAGTTGGAGGACTCAGCGATCGGGAAACCCCAGTCCAGCGCCAGGAGGAAGAACCGAAAGCAGAAAACAAGACAGGGTTGCCCGATCGCCTCAAGGAAGGGATAGAAAGTATGTCTGGCTACGATCTCTCAGGCGTGCGCGTTAACTACAACTCTCCCAAACCCGCCCAACTCAATGCTCATGCTTACACCCAAGGGCAAGCGATCGAGGTGGCACCGGGTCAGGAGCGGCATTTGCCCCATGAGGCGTGGCACGTGGTGCAGCAAATGCAGGGGCGGGTGAGACCGACGATGGAAGTCAATGGGTATGAGGTGAATGGCGATCGGGGTTTGGAGCGAGAGGCGGATGTTATGGGGCACAGAGCGGTGCAGATGCGCTCAAATGAAATCGTAGAGCAGCAGATGGATAAGGGACCGCAAGAGAAAATAGAGGAAAAGGATAGAACTTGTACCATGATGGGCTCTGTTCCTCAAGCATTAGAAGGCAATTCAAAACCAACGGAAAAAGAGATCATACAGGGTATGTGGCTATACAATCATAACGATATGGTGAAATTCTGGCTGGAGGATGGAAGCGAAAAAAATCAGTCCGACTACGAGGATTACAGGGAAGATGATGATGGGTCGTTATATGATGGCAACAAGAGTGAAGAGTGGACCCAGTTGAATCGGTATGATTGGTGGCTAAAGAAAAAGGGCCCAGAAGTATTAGCAACCTGTTCCAAGCTAGTTGCAGCATTCGACAAGATTAACGAAAAAATTAAGGGTAATATAGCGGCAATTAGGGTACCAAACGAGACAGATCAAAGAAAACAAAAGCTCATAGAAAAGAATAGAAAGCTGGGCCCGAAACTGCACGTGATAAAGAATGAAATAATGAGCAAGCTTTTCAAAGATGTATCGAAAAGAGAAGATATCGCAGCACTGACAGAGTTATATTTAAGGGGAGAATCGCCTGGATTACCTTATGTAGCAGGAGATTTATCCCAGGAGACGGATCGACTCCTCAGCGATCTAATTGAGTTGAACCAGAGGGGCATTATAACATATGAGTCCCAGCCATCCCAAGAAACAACAGAGAGGGAGGGAGTCAAAATAAGTCAACAGGCTTTTATAAGTTTTAGTCTGCCAGCACAGGAATTAGAGCTACTCAAGGAGCAGGTGAAAGACTATAACGAAAGGGAGCCTAGAAGGCCTAGAAGGTTAGTTGTAACAGAAGCTACGGAACCAGAGTTAGCCCCATTAAAAGTAGCCTTTAGTGAGACGTTTGTGGAGTTTAACGAGCTATACAAGACTGAAAAACGAAAAGAAGGCGGCTATGCGTCCAAGCTGTACGTGCAGGCCAATAGCCCAAGCAGATACCTAGAATTGGTAAAGAAGGTGGAGGTAAAGGATTTGGCAGAGCTGGAGAAAGAAAAAACAGCAACGATTTATTTCGACTCATTTGAGGCAGAACCAACGACGGATTTGGTATCAGCCTTAAAGTCGCTGTATGAACAGGTGAAAAAATCCACTTAAATATCCCTCCCCCCTTGCTCGCCAATGATAGTAGGGGAGAGGGTATGCAAAGAAGGCAAGTACGCAAAGCATGGTCAGAGGCGAGCAAAAAATGGAATGGAGCGTTACTCAACACAACGAGCGCTTATGGTAGGGGGGGGTCCGCGAAGTAGCACGATCGCTGCTCATGGTAGGATGCGAGCGCGCCACCAAAACGCACCACCCCAACCATCCAAACCCCAACGATCGCCAACCAGAAATATCCCATTCAAACCCGATCGCACCCAAGGCCCCCAAAGGAGGAGAATAGACATAATGCGCCCCGACGACTGGCTCATAAAGCAGCCTGACAAACTCCTGCATGGGTTCGGTTGGTTTTCGGAGCCCCTCTCTAGATAAGACTTACCGTTGTTTTTCCTGGGGGGAAGTTCTGTTAGACCTGTGCGAATGCTACTATTGTAGGATAGAGAAAAGGAAAAAGGAAAAAATGACTCGTCAATATGTTCCCAGAACCAACCAGTCCCCCCAGAAGGGTACAGACAGCTCGATACTGCAACGGACGGCGGTGCGTGAGCTACCAGCAAAAACTGTGACACCCCAAGTCCAAACAGAATGGATACGCCAGAGGTGCAGCCAAAGCTGATGGTAGGTTCTCGTGGGCGATCGGGCGATAGTGGCAAACAGAATCACGAAGGGTTGCAAGGAATGCCGGTGCAAGCAAAACTGGCGATCGGGGAACCGGACGATAAGTACGAACGGGAAGCAGATCGGGTGGCGAAGCAGGTGGTCCAACAGTTGCAGGGACCGCAGTTGGAGCGACTCCAACTGCGGCAAATTATTCAAGGACAAGGAAACCCAGAAGTGGAAGAGGAATTGCAAAGGAAACCAATAAACCTAATACCAGACTTGCAAGCTCGGCCCACAATTCAGCGCTACACAGAAATAAAAAAAGGATCTAAAGAGTACCCAGCTAAGAAAAAGAGAAAAAATATTTTTCAGGATAAAGATGCGACTGAAGACGAGAGATTTTTTACAAGCCAGAAGGAAGTAAATGAAAGTTTTTTGAGCGATGACAAAGATGAGAAAGGAACTTATTTACCAAACTTAGTTCATCAAAGCGAAGCGGATTTAAAGATTTCTGACAATTGCGATCTGGCTATTGAAGATACATCAGATGAACCAAAAAACTTTTTTGCAACAAAAGCGCTGGTAGACTCGGCAAATGACGTCCTCAGACGTCAAGGTGGAAAAGTTACTTTCAAAAGGACCAATCGATACTTGCTTGTAGTCAGTGGCTCAAAAGAGAAAAAATTATATCAAGTTGAGCCATATGTTAGTACGGGAAAGTCATCTCGCACCCAAGGAACAGATGTCAGAACGCCTCAACGTTGTAATGAGATGGCAGATTTTATTTCGGGGAAGCGAGGCGTAGATATATATGCGACAACGAAGGTGAATGTAGTTTTGGCTGATGTATTAGATAAAATCACTGATGGCAGACATGACTATGGCAAAGAACTAACCACGGCGATCAATAAATGTGCGAAGGATATGAGTGCGGTAAAGGAGTATGAAGAATTGGTCGGTAAATTAAGTCAAGAATTTAGAAAATTCATGGGGGATCCATCGACGAAAGATAAGATGGACGGTCTCTTACAAGAAGCTAATGTTAATGAGTATATGAATCCCGATCTCGGTAATGCGATTGTGACTATTAGCGCTACAACTCCTGAAGAAGCGGCGAGCCGGGATAAAGAGAATACGTTTCTGTATCATTTTGGCACGGTGGTGGCGAAGAGCGGATCGGACTACATTACTATGGAAAACTATGCTCGTCGGGAGGAGAAGAATAAGAATAAGCTCTCTAGTGGCGACCCGCTTTTCTTCTTCAAAATGTATGGAACTAAAAAAGAAGCGATAACTTGGCATAGAGAAAACATGAAAACAGGGGCATTCATTGGTGCTGTTATCTCATTTGTAGTGTCATAGAAATATAGGGTAGTGGTTAGTTGGTCAGTGGTCACCACCATACCCCATAGCATGGGACATCGTCTGTCACACATTTTCGGGATGATGATTGATATTTTTGGTGATATTTAAGGACGCTACCGAAACCTATATCAAGCGAGGACTCAACATAAATTTAACAAATGCTGGTGATACGGTTTACCCTACCAATAGCTAGGGCTTGCTGAAAAAAGGTGAAAAAATGACTCGTAAATATGCTCGGAAAACCAACCAGTCCCCCCAGAAGGACACAGACAGCTGGATACTGCAACGGACGGCGGTGCGTTCTATACCCGCTAAACCTTTGAGAGTCCAAACAAAGTCCCAAGCATTAGGTTCGGAATGCTTCAAACGGGACTTGACGCAGATACCGGTCAGCCACAAGGATACGCCAGAGGTGCAGCCAAAGCTGATGGTAGGTTCTCGTGGGCGATCGGGGGATAGTGGCAAACAGAATCTCGAAGAATTGCACGGGATACCGGTGCAAGCAAAACTGGCGATCGGGGAACCGGACGATCGGTACGAACGGGAAGCCGATCGGGCGGCCAAGCAGGTGGTGCAACAAGTTAATGGGCCCCAGTCTCGGCAACTCCAACAGCAGCAAACCATTCTGAAAAGGAAACCGATGCTTCAGCATCAGGGGGATGGGGTCCCGATGGCCGCAGCACCAGAACTGGAATCTGCGATCGCGCGATCGCGAGGTACTGGGCAACCACTTTCGGATCGAATTCGAGAACCAATGGAGAAGGCATTTGGTGGTGTAGATTTTAGTAGGGTGAAAGTTCACACCGATGGGACTTCGGATCGGTTAAATCAATCGATGCAGGCGAAGGCTTTCACGACGGGGCAAGATGTTTTCTTTCGGCAGGGGGCGTATAATCCGGGGAGTCAGGGAGGACAGGAGTTGTTGGCCCATGAATTGACCCATGTGGTGCAGCAGAATGCTGGGACAGTAAAGCGACAAATAGTACAGCGCAATGGGGATGACGATCGCAAAAAGAAAGAAAATCGACTTGAAGCTTCAAAGTTTCGCAGTCAGTACACCCGTGACGCCATTCGGGATGCAGCCGAGGCCCGGGAACAGGGCATGACTGTCGAGGAATTTCGCTCCCAAAAGCAAGAAGAGCGCCTCAAAGGATTTCGGGCATCTCTTACCGGGCGCTATCCCGAGGAATTCGATCGGCTGCGAGAAAATTTAAATGCTGCCCGAGCAGGTCTAGAACGAGACCGGGCCCAGATGCTCGAAATTCTCGAAGAACAGAATCTTCTTCTTCAGATTGCGATCGCGCCGAACCCAGGGGCATATATCACAGAACTTGGGCAAAAGGCATCGGAGTACCGACAGCTTGAGCAGCAGTCCAAAAAGAAGGGGCTCAAGAAGATATTCGAGTCCAAGGAAAGTAAGGCTAAGCGCCAAGCCGAAAAAGCCAGTGCTGCCCAAATTGCTGAAGAGTATTCCGAACAAGCTCTGCTGGGAAAAAGCAATGCCAAGCGCATAGCACGCATCAGGGCTCTGGTCAACATGGTCAGACCTAATGAGAATATGCACGCTATATCTGACAACGACATTGCCAGCCTAGCAGAATATGTTAACGAACAAATTGAGACAGTGGGCTCTTCCTTCGACGTCAGCCACCTGCATGAAATTGCTGGCAATCTCAAGGACGAGCCGACAGCAAGGGCGATGGAGAAAATAATTCTCAAAGGAGGTATCCAATCATTGCATAAGCGTCGGGAAGAAAATGATAAGCTGATCGATTTTTTTGAGAAAGATTTAAAAGAATTTAGCTTAGGTAAAATAGGTCAATGGTTGGAAAAACTAGGTCCTAAGGAGAACAAGGAAGAAAGAGAACAGCGCCAAAAACAGGGGCAGGCTATGCTGCAAGACGCCCTCAAGCAACGTGAAGAAATCAACAAAATGATCGAGTTGTCCCAAGACCCTCGCTATCAAGATCGTGCAGACAAGTATGAGAAAAATTTCCAAAATCTCGAACGGTTAACGAAGCAAAAGGAGGCGAGGAATAAGTAGTTCGAGATTGCTTCGTACCTCGCAACGCTGCGCGGTTCGTAGTTGGTTTGAGAGAGGTTCAAATTTTCACATAGCACAAGCGTTGTTGACAAACCACAGAAAATCTGCAAATAATTAGGCTCTACTACTTAAAAGAGAGCAGATGTAGCGAGCGGGTAGACTGTCGGGATGACCCGCTAAACTAAAGTCGGGCGATCGGGTGCATCTCACTTTTGGAGTTTTTCCTATATACCTGGTTTCTGGCGGACGGAGAGAAAAGGATAGGGACATCTGCATTCCCTCAATAAAAAATAATTGCCGAAGTCATCGGCAGACTGACTTCGAGCAAAACAACTCAGCTTGAGACTCTTCGAGCTTCACTCGATCGCCCCTGCTGCCAGAGCCCCCCCACATTATTATCCCCGATCGGGCCTGGAGGGCGATCGCGCTTATTGGCTGGATGGGCAACCAGTTTCAGGAAAATTGGCAGCAAGAGTTAAGGAATAGGGAGATTATAGCCTAAAGAGACTATAATATTTCTGGGTTTTAAGGGATAAGCGATCGCCTATTCCGATGACAACTGACATGGTGGGCATTGCCCACCCGATAAACTAATTAACCGGTTCCAGTTGACAGAGAATTAAGCCAAACGATTCTTTGACATCTGTCCAAACTTTTAGGGTTTTTAATCCCTGTTTGGACATGTACTCCTGCATGGCATTGAGTTCAAATTTGCGCGAGACTTCCGTATGAATTGTCTCCCCTGCGGCAAAGTCTACGTTGAGGTTCAGGTCATCAAGACGGACCGAGTGCGATCGCAAACACCGCAGATGCATCTCGATCTGGTTTTGTTCGGGATTATAAAAGGCCCAATGCTCGAATAGCCCGGTGTCAAAATTGCCGCCAAAGCGCCAGTTCAAATGGAACAGCATATTCAAATTAAAGGCCGCTGTCACTCCCTGGCTGTCATCATAAGCCTGTTCCAGCACCTCTTTGGGCTTCTGCAAGTCTATTCCCAATAAGAAATACTCGCCCTCTGCCAAGGCCCCGGTCACTTGAGCAAAGAAAGTATCGCATTTGTCCGGAGGGAAATTACCTAAACTGCTGCCCAGAAAGGCGATCGTCCGGGTTGGCAGCTGAGTGGGTGGCAGGGCAGCTAGGGCCAATTCATAAGTGCTGACGAGACCGTGGACTTGCAAGGTACTATAATCAGCTATTAGCTGTTCGGCACTGCTTTCGAGGACCCCAGCACTCACATCAATGGGCACATAGCGCATCGCACCTCCCAATTCTTGGTAGGCATCTAGCAACAGCCTGGTTTTCGTGGAACTGCCACTACCTAATTCTATCAGTTCGCAGGGACCGGTCATCCCCGCAATTTGACCCGCAAACTCTTGCAAAATTGCAGTTTCTGTCCGGGTCGGGTAATATTCTGGTAACTCGCAGATATCCTCAAACAGCTGAGAACCCCGATCGTCATAGAAATATTTCGCTGGCAGGGTTTTGGGAGTTTGAGTTAATCCCGCGATCACGTCAGTTCCCCCTGTCTCGGAAATGGCCAATGGATCGATCAAATGCTTAATTGTTAGCCGTTGCCCTAGGCGGGAACCGGCAGCGATATCCTGAGTTATATTCCTCACGTCAAGCTTTCTGGTAAAACTGCACAACCACACGGCCTGGAATATTTCTGTATCCCAAGCAGCCAAACGGTCCCCAACTATTATATCACACTATGAGTACAAGTAGCTTCCCCGTCTAGAATCTGAAAATTTGCGCTTAGCGCCAGTTCAGTATGGTTGACAAAACTGCTAATTTGTGAGCCCGATTTCTGGCTCCATGACAGTTGACACTGGATCTGGGAAGCATGTATTGTATAGACATCTCCAAAAATAAAACCCTTGTCAGATATGAATTTCAAGCTCCACCTCACATTCTCACATATGTTACTCAA
>JACOMV010000005.1 GCA_014324065.1 Hormoscilla sp. SP12CHS1
GCGAACTCGCTAGCTTTCCCCAGACCGAGTTTCTTCTTTTGGAAAAGCATAACAGCAATTTCCTGCTTTAACTCAGCCTCGGTCATCTTGGTGGCGTATAAGATTTCGTCGGGGATGATGAAACTCATGTCATATTCTCCTCTCTCGCTATCCTGATTCTACAATTGTAGCATTGGTGCGGTTGGTTCTGCTATCTCTTACCGCACCCGCCAAATTTGAATTGTGCCATCGCTTCCCCCAGTGACAAGCATCTGTCCGTCGGAACTAATGGCAACGGAGGTAACTTCGGGTGAATAGCTACCGAGTGTGTTTAGCAGTTGCCCTGCGCCCATCTCCCAAATGTTAATCTCTTTACCGCCGCCACTAACCAGAGTTTGTGAATCAGGGCTAATGGCAATTACTTTAGCATTTCCAGTCAGTGTGTGAATCAGTTCCCCTGTATCAAAATTACAAATATTGATAGTACGATCGGCACTGCAACTGACAATATTTTGTCCATCTGGGCTGATTGCAAGGGAATTTACAGCGTTTCTCATAGTCATAAGGAAACTGAGAAAGGATAGGATTATAATAATATTTCTCCTCTCCCATATCCCAGGAAGCAATCCGGAAATTAAAATAATCCCCATCTACCTCTGATTCCAAGATAAAGGTGGGCACGGAGTTGAGCAGATGAAACAAATGCATCACCGTCGTTTCGCTGTGCAGGCGCTTCGTATCCCACATTCCCCCGACAAAGTGTGTTGGTCTTTGTGGATGCTCTATGGGATAGTGATTTTGCAGGAATCTCCGCAACTCTTCAGCCAAACCTTTCTCCATCTTCGGGAATCCCGACGCCACATTGGGAAACTTGTCAAAGTCCACTTCCGGCGGAGAAATAATCACCAGGGGAGGAACTGGCTTGCTGCTGTCTTGGTACTGGTTGTAAAATTGCTGAATGGTGTCGGGATACAGCCGCCAGGGGTGATTGTCCAGAATTCTTTTGTACTCATCGGTCTGGCGCGTCATTTGCCATTCCAGCACCGCTAGCTGCAACTGAAATTCATGCGATCTCCGTTGCAACTCTATATCCAGCTTTTTGCGCTCCTCAAACAGAAACTGCTGGAAATCGCAGCTCTTTTGCATTCGGATATTCTCGCACTGCTGGATGTATTCTGTTAACCTTGACTGAAATTCTCGGTTGAGGCGATTTTCGCGCTCCATAAATTCCCGATTTTTCCTGGCTTCGCGAGCCGAGTGTTCTTGAGCCTCCAATTGCATTACCTGCTGTTTCTTGAGCTGTGCCAACTCGAACTGCTGCCTACTATCTTCCAGTACGCGATCGTTGGCTTGAAATTCCCGAATAGCCTTAATTTTCTTATCGATATTACTCGATTCGACATGGGTTGTAAATCGTTCCACAAACCTGAGCAACCCTCACTATTGCGTTCAACGCATTCAACGAGTACTGCGCTCCTGGTAATGCTCCTGTCATTTTAGCTTCTCCTGTTAGCGATTAGCTGATATCCCCGACCATTTTAGCAGCCTGCTGCCAATTGCCAAACACTTCCATTATAGTGCTGTGCTGGTGTAGAGTCCCGGCGACTGGTTCCAAGCAGTTCGTAGGTTAGGTTTCTCAACGTTACCCAACCTGAGTCCTGTAGCCGCTGAATTTCAGGCTTCTGTAAATTCTTCCCAATCAATGCCCAGCGAACGAATAACCTGCCGTAAGGTTCCGATTTTGAGGTCTTTGGCACCCCAGTCCGGTATAGAGGCAAATCCCTCCGTGGCTGAGTTATACCATTTCCGGTGCGAACCGCCCCCTCGGCGGGGAAGTTCTTCGCAACCAAGTCGGCGTAGTTTTTTAGTCACCTCGCGATATTTCATGAAGCTGCTACCGTAATCAACGTCTCAGTCCAAATAGGAGTATCGGGTGCAGTTGCCACCGGCTGCAAAATTGGCGGTAGCGGTTTTCCTAAATCCTCATAAATCTCAATCAATGCTGCCAAGGCGTCTGCTACATTAGGCAACACCTCGTCAATGCTATCAGCTTCCGTGACTAAATTAGGCAGCAGCGGGCAGGTAATCGTATATCCTCCCTCCGGTTGTGGTGACAAAATCAAGGGTAGCTTGTAGATCCTCTCCATTATTCCTCCCTTAGCTGGCAGTTTTGGTTACTGTAGCTTTCTCGATGTAGAAATGCCACATCTTCATTTATATATTAGCATATCTGCCACCCCAGGCCCGACCATAACCCGCAGTCATAATATGCTAGCATATGATAGTCGCTCATATCATAATCATTATGAACCTCGTGATTCAGCCACGATTATCCGCTCGACGAAGATGAGTGAAGATGAATTGAAGCTAGAACTGGCGATCGCCCTGTACAAGCAGGAGTCGATCGGTAGCGGGAATATCCGCGCCTGGACGGGACTGACCGTACTGGAATTCCAGCACGAACTGGCGATCGCGCGGTCTTTGTATAAACTATGATGTAGAGGACTTGCAGGCAGATGTGAAGACGCTGAAATCCCTGGGGCTACTATAATTGTTGTTAGCGATACCTCACCAATTACGAATCTAGTCGCATATAATAGTAGGGTGGGCACTGCCCACCTTACCGCTTTGAGACTATTTTTCTATCTTTCCTGCAATCGCCTCAATCCCTCTTCTCATTAAAGAATTCCATACGCATAAATGGATAATACTTTTGTCGATCGCCAGAGTTAACCTTGACTTTGCTTGGATAATCTCCGCCTACTTTGTCTTCACGCCATCCCTCTACTGAAACCAGGTAGCGATCCGTCGTATTACCAGGCTTGAGCCAGTACAGCCCATCTCCTGCATTAATGTGTTTTGCGTTTTCCAATGCTTTCTGAGAGCTAGCGACCCGCGACAGGTAATCAAATGGGTTGCGACTATACAGTTTCGTTAAATTCAAGTAATCTTCAATAGCTTGTTGAGAAAGGAATGGCACCAATTCTGAAGGGCTTCGCACTTCTTCAAGAAAAAGAAATTCTACGGTGGATAGAGTCACTTCATCTCCAACCTCCTCAACCAATGTTTTTAACCATGTTTGCTCAGCATATGGTATTTTTTTCCATTCATCCTGAGAAATTGATGTTTCTCGTTCGATATGCTCAAAAAAACTGCGATAATTTTCAAACAGAGAACGCATAAACTCAACAGGAAAAGGAGGCAAATCAAGCAATGTGGTCGATTGCTCGAAAATGTATCGGCACGTAACCCCCTTTAGCATACCTACCAGAACAGTATAGGGAACAAGTGCTTTGAATCCATCTGTGGGATTCAGAACTACATTATCAGCACCGCAATCTTCAATTTATTTAAGTACATGCTTAACAAATTCAACAACTCCCTCCCTACGGAATAGATATGCATCCTTAACTTGAAGACCAGGAATCTGTTTCGTTTCGACGTTAATCCCTTGCCAGTGATGCTTCAAATACTTCTCAACGGCCAGAGCACAACAGTAGCCATCATCTGTACTTGAAGCCAATAGCACTACTCTATCCTTATGAGTAATTCCAATCCGAACGAGAGAATGTATTTCTGCGGACAATACTTTTTGCAGATTTTCTCCTTCAGGAGGAGCATCGCCAAACTTAGAGAACAACAAATCTGCGGCTTTTTCCACTTGGCCTTGTTCTTGGATAAACTGCTCTAGCTGCTTTCTCGGTCCCTTGTGAGCGCTAGTTCCTGTAGAACACACAATTGTCTTGACCATTGCTGGATTCCTTGAAAATTCAAATTGCCTACAAAAGAGATATGCTAAGTATAGCGCGTCTAAATAATCTGTGTTAATATTTGTGCCTCAAAGCTGAAACGCTTGCATGGCAATAATTTCAGCAATAATAGCCCCGAACAAATCACTTAGACTTGTAACCCAGTTGCCCCCGATCGGGCGATACAATGAAATCATAACAGCAAGAGAGGAAGACTACTATGGGGATGACCCTTACCGAAAAAATTATCGCCCGGGCCTCCGGACGGGACAGCGTCACTCCCGGCGAGAACGTCTGGGTGGATGTAGACGTACTCATGACCCACGATGTCTGCGGTCCGGGAACTATTGGCGTTTTCAAGCGGGAATTTGGCGCCGATGCCAAGGTCTGGGATAAAGAGAAAATCGTGATCGTTCCCGACCACTACATCTTCACCGCTGACGAACGGGCCAATCGCAACGTTGACATTCTGCGCGACTTTGCCCAGGAACAAGAGATCAAATACTTTTACGACATCACAGACCGTGCCGACTTCAAAGCTAACCCGGATTATAAAGGAGTTTGCCACGTCGCCCTCGCCCAAGAAGGGCACACCCGTCCGGGGGAAGTCCTGTTTGGCACGGACTCCCACACCTGCAATGCGGGTGCTTTCGGACAATTTGCCACGGGTATTGGCAACACCGACGCCGCCTTTATCCTGGGTACGGGGAAGCTGCTGATTAAAGTCCCCGCTACCATGCGCTTTATCCTGGATGGGGAAATGCCCGACTATCTGTTAGCAAAAGACCTGATCTTGCAAATTATCGGGGATATCACTGTTTCTGGTGCCAACTATCGGACATTGGAATTCTGCGGCGAAACTATTCGTAGGATGACGATGGAAGAACGCATGACTCTCTGCAATATGGCGATCGAAGCGGGAGGCAAGAATGCCACGATCGCCCCAGACGAAATCACCTTTGAATACGTCCGGGGGCGGACGAACAAATCCTTCGAGCCAGTATACACCGATGCCGATGCTAGTTTCTACAGCGAGCTGCGCTACGACGTTTCCCAGTTAGAACCCGTCGTCGCCAAACCCCACTCCCCGGACAACCGCGACTTGGCCAAAAATTGTCGGGATGTGAAGATCGATCGGGTATATATCGGTTCCTGCACGGGAGGCAAAACCACGGACTTTCTGAATGCGGCGCGGGTTTTGAAAGGAAAACAGGTGAAAGTGCCCACCTACATAGTCCCAGCAACCCAGAAAGTCTACGAAGACCTGTTTACAGTGAAGCATGAAGGGCAAACAATTTCCGAGATTTTGTCTTCTGCAGGATGTATCGAACCCGCAGCGCCATCCTGTGCAGCATGTTTGGGCGGTCCCAAAGACACCTTTGGGCGGATGAACACAGCAGAAATCTGCGTTTCCACCACTAACCGCAACTTTCCCGGACGCATGGGCGAGAAAACTGCTCAAATTTATCTAGCATCACCATATACAGCAGCGGCATCTGCCCTGACTGGCTATGTCACCTCACCGAGGGAGTTCCTGTAGGCACCGCCCACCCTCGTTCCCTGGCTCCGCCTGGGAACGCCAGGCGATCGCCCACTTAAGGAAAATCAACCCTTTCAAAGTGCGGCTTAGGACCGCCAGTCTTGCGGCCCTCGAGATGGCGATGTTTTCTATCGATCCCGGAGAGAGCCTCGCTTCTTTTTAGCTCCCTCGCAATGACAACCTATATGCAAAACCTTGAAGTATGCCTTGCTTAGACAATTCTTTACTGCCGCAAAAAACGCAGTTTATGACCGTTCGGAGTATAGCCCAGAAACCAGGTTTTAACCAAATGCTACTAAGAAATTATCATGACGTGCAATCTCGAGCAATTTATGGTATAATAATGACATCGTCAGTTGAGACTAAACTATTATGACATTTGTAAACGTTCCCGTAAGGTCAAAGCGACAACCTACAACAATAAAACCATCTCCCCAAGAAGTATTACTGATTTTTGGAGAACTATTCTCTCAAAATGGCTCAAAGAGTCAGGAGTACGAATGTACTGGCGGTTACTGACCCCATTAGTTATTCTTTGGGGCTCGATCTATCAACGCTTGAACAGTGGGTGCAGTTGCGATGCTGTCGTAAGTCATACAGGTGCTTGCGATAGACTAGACCCAGAAGACAAAAATGATTTGCCATTGTCAATGCGCTTAAGTTCGGAAAACACATCCGCATATGTGCAGGGACGTAATCGTCTACCTTTAGAGATTTTGAAACAAGGATTAACTATAGTATGGTCAACCTAGATCGGATGGCTTCAATCTTCCCCTAACTCCCTACCTAGTAGCTGGAAAGGTCATGCAGTTAGATTACTTGACGGTACGACTTTCCTCCTGAGACCTACAGAAGAGATGCTCGAGGAATATAAACAAGCTAGCAATGGGAAAGGTATGAGTTATTGGGTAGTAGTCAAGTCTCTGATAAGTTGTTGTCTATTCAGTCAATCTGTTGTCAGTTATGCCGAAGGTGGAATTAGCGAACCAGCAATGGTTAGCGCTGTGATGAAACAAGATCCTGAACCTAACAGCATTTATGTTGCTGACCGTGGTTTGGGAGTATATCGTGTAGCTCAAGTAGCGGCATATTATGGCAAAAAAGTTCTGTTGCGCTTAGAAAAAAGAACAGCAAAAGTTTTAGTTAAATCAACTTCATTAAAAGGTAGTATGGCTCTGAATTAATTGTAACTTGGAAACACCAGCCGAAAAATAAAATTGAATCCGATCTTATTGCGGAACATATTATTGGTAGATTGATTTATGTCAAGCTACAAAAAAAAGGTTTCGTCCTATCGAATTAGATATTTTCACTGATTTAATGGACTCGGAAAAATATCCAATCGAAGAACTGGTAGAGCTTTATGGATTGCGCTGGCAATGCGAAGTCGACTATCGCCACATAAAAACAACTTTGAAGATGGAAGACTTTGATGTTAAGACTCCAGAAATGTTCCGCAAAGAACTTGCGGTTGGTCTACTAACCTATAACTTAATTTGTGCATTAATAGTAAAAGGGGCGATCGTCGCAGGTGTACCCCCACAACAGTTAATCTTTAGCAGCTGTACTATCCGCCTTCTAGATGTTTTACATAGCGGAGTACCTTTCTGGGTTTATGAATCGAATAAATTATAAGAGTGGTTGCTCAATAGCATAGCAAAATGTCAGTTATCCCATCAACCCAATAAGGTACCTCATGAACCTCGAAAAGTGAGGAGCAGGCCGCAGCCTTTTCCAACTCTCAAAGGTTCCCGAGAAGATGCACGAAAGCAAGTTCGTGAACTTATGGCCCCTGAAAATCTAATTTCTTAGTAGCATTGGGTTTTAACCTGCTTTCTTAATTCTGGCATCAACCTACAAGAGGTTGCCCGATCGTATGGACTTTAATCAGACTGGTAGTACCAGAGGCCCCCACAGGCACTCCAGAAGTAATGACCACCTTTTCCCCTTCTTTGGCAAAACCCATCTCCACAGTTTTATTCACCACAGTCAAGAACATTTCTTCGGCTGACTTTACCACTGGCATCATGGCAGGTTCCACGCCCCAGGACAAGGCCAACTGACGATAAGTTGTTGCTTCCGGGGTGAAAGCAACGATCGGGGTTTTGGCGCGATACTTAGATACCAACCGGGCCGTACTCCCCGATGAAGTATTACAGAGAATCGCCTGAGCACCAATATCATAGGCCACACGGCAGACAGATTCAGCCACAGCTTCCGTAACGCTGAAACTACCCTCATCGGTACGAGGAAGCAGAAGCACCCCCTCTTGCAGCGCTGCTTCTGTATAGGTAGCAATGCTGTGCATCGTCTGCACGGCCTCCACTGGATAGTCTCCCACCGCAGTTTCCCCAGAAAGCATCACCGCATCGGTGCCATCCAGAATTGGATTTACCACATCCGTGGCCTCGGCACGGGTAGGATCCGGTGCGCTAATCATAGACTCTAGCATCTGGGTGGCAGTAATCACTGGCTTGCCTGCTCGGTTGCAACGTTTGATGATATCTTTCTGAATTAAAGGTACTTGCTTTAGAGGCAGTTCTACACCCATATCACCACGGGCAATCAGAACTCCATCTGCTACTTTCAATATCTCGTCAAAATTCTCCACCGCCTCCCGTTTTTCGATCTTGGGGATGACCAGAATATGGTGACCCGCTGCCTCGATCGTTCGCTGGACCGGTTCTAAGTCGGCGGCGGTGCGCACGAAGGATACGGCCACCAAGTCCACACCCTGTTGGATGCCAAAACGCAGATCCCTCAAGTCCTTTTCCGTCACCGGGGTGACAGGTAGCCGCGTATCTGGGACGTTAACGCCTTTGTGGGAGGAAAGTAAACCCCCAATGACTGCTTCGGCACGGATGATGTCGGCCTCCCGATCGGTCACTATCATCTTCACCCTGCCATCATTAATTAAAAGCCGATCGCCTTTGCGCACCATTGCAAACAAAGCCGGAATTGGCAAGGGTAATTGCTCTATACTATTGCCAGAATCTGAGAGCACAAAAGTTGCTGTTTCTCCCGCTGCTATCGGCAGTCCTTCATCTGGTAAAGTCCCCAGTCGCAGCTTCGGTCCGCACAAGTCTTGGGTGATCGCGATCGGTTGCTCAAGTTTTTCACTAATTTTCCGCAAGTGCTCGATCGCCCGTGCGTGGGCCTCATGGGTGCCGTGGGAAAAATTCAGGCGGGCCACGTTCATCCCCGCCTTTACCAAAGCCTCTAGGCGATCGGGGGACTCTGTAGCTGGTCCGACGGTGCAGATAATTTTCGTTCTACGCATAATTTTCCCTCTTGCATAGGATTCCCATACAGTCTAGAACTATTCACACCCAGCTCATGTTTTCAGCGATACTAAGCCCTGGTAGCGAATGCCCACAGGGGTAACTTCAAAGCTACAGGGAAGCACCTCTAAACCGAGGCCGATCGCCTCTCGCAACAGCCGTCCGTAGTCTGCCCTATCTCCCGGAGCAAAGGACGTGCAGTCTCCTCGGTTAATAAAATAAAGCATCACAGCACGATTTTGCGGGCAGTTGTGCCATCAGTTCCCGCAAATGTTTCTGTCCCCGTGCCGTCACCTTATCCGGAAACCGAGCCACCTTCCCCTGGGCCCAAGTTGTGTTTTTCACTTCTATATATATAGGCAACCCCTGGCTATCAGTCAACAAAAAATCCACCCGACTTTTTTTTCACGACCGTATACTACCTCAGAGCGAACTTGCTAGTAACTGCCCAATTCGGGAAACAGGTATTTCGACAAAGCCAGTTTAATCGCTCGATTCGGCATCGCCGTATTTACACCTACCCAAGTTGGTGCTGCATTTAAGCCTCACAAAGCTAATATTAGCCTTGAGCCGCTACAACATCGGCATCAGAAATGATAATGACACCATCCCTAACATCGAAGGCTACAGCGAGCAGGCGCTCTCACTGTACGCTTGTCACCACGTTGTGCGCTCTGTAAAGAAGAAGAAGAAGCAACTTGAAGACTATCCGCTCCAGCCGGGGCCAGGGGATATCCTTCCATTCATCCATCGGTTTTGATACCGTGTTTATGACTTCTGTATTGCTACTCATGACTCTATTATTGATATTACCGTTCCGGTGTCAGCTTATACTACCTATTACCGGTAGTCATTTGCTTCTCCTCTCAATCTTTCCCATGTATGACCTGCCCTAATGGGAGGCATATGTTGCGTCTTTGGTGATTCCTCTACCTATCGACCAGTGGTAGAGAGTGCATACATGGTTTACTTCGTTCCTACAGATGATTGGTTGTAACCTTAGATGGACTCTATATGCCGGGTTTGTTACCGGTGCTTATTGGTCAATTGACGACTTTAAAATGGTCATTATCCTTTCCCTTTTGGACCAGCGTTTCAGCCTTTTCGCTGGTTATAGGTGACGACACTTATGAGTCTTTGCTTTCGCTCATCATAGTTACTTGCTCGATAGTGACCGGTTTTAGGCTGCCAGTCAGGGTGCCTTTCCTTCCCGCTTTACGGCGCATCCCGAAGCCAGACCAGAAGTAGACCAGGTCGGCTTCTCTTTGCTTGGCGATCTATTTATAATTTCCATTAAAAATTTTTATGATCTGAGCTGGTCAAGGGAGGGTGCTTTCACTCCTGCAGAGTCGGGGAGGACTTTCACCTCCATCATCTGTAAGTTTCAGGGCTAATGAAACCCTGCTGGTGGTCCTCCACCGGTGGTTCCTTTTCAGGTCACCGGCGGTTTACACCAAACGAATCGCACCGCCAGTTCTATCTCCGCCAAAAACCGCTTGTAACGTCTGCGTAGAATCCCCGGATAAAGAGTTGGGTAGCGATCTAGTCAATCTGTTACCATCATACTCTCCTTTGCCTACTTTCTACTTCCACATTTATGTGATCTAAAAGCAGATTTAATTGTGACTGAAATCACCCCATATTGAATATATTTATCATAGCATATCGAGAGCGTAAGTGGAGAAAATAAAATCAGTGGCCACCTCGGAATATCTGCCTCTTTCGGTGATTAAGTATGTAGCCGTAACCGAAGAATATATGTTATTAAACGATGCCAAAGGCGATCAAAGATTTGAATCAGATTATTACATAAAAAAAATCAGCCGAAGTCAATATTGTGCCTGCCGATCGGGGGTCAAGGCAAGCTAATTGGGATAATTGATCTGGAGAATAATCTGACAAATAGTGCCTTTACTGCAGATAGGGTACAATTTTTAAAACTGCTGACCACCCTTGCGGCGATCGCCCTAGAGAATGCCAAAATATATCAGCAACTAGAGGAGTATTCCCACAGCTTAGAGGATGAAGTAGAAGAGCGCACCCGAGAATTAAAAGCCGCCCAAAAGCAGATCGTTACCCAAGAGAAACTCGCTTCCCTCGGGGTCCTCACGGCTGGCATCGCCCATGAAATTAGGAATCCCCTCAACTTTGTCAACGGTTTTGCTGAGATTTCTGAGTATCTAGTCAAAGAACTGACAGCAGAAATAGAAAGTATATCAAAGGATATAGATGCAGATAAACTTGAGGAGATCGAAGCGCTTTTAAATGACCTGAAAGGAAATCTGACCGACATTAACGAACAGGGGAAAAGGGCTGATGGAATTATTCAAAGTATGCTATCCCACTCTCGGGAGTCGAGTGGCGAACGAGAATTGACTGACATAAATGCTGTATTAGGGGAGTCGATCAAATTGGTTTATCACGGTTTTCGTGCTAAAGATAAGATATTTAACATGACCATAGAAACAGATTACGATCGGGATATGCCGGAGATAGAGGTAGTACGATCGTATCTGAGCCGATCCTTTCTAAATATTATCAACAATGCCTGCTATGCTGCCAACGCTAAAAAGAAAGCAGCAGATTTTACCCCACAGCTAAAAGTGAAGACTAGCAATTTGGGCTCTGCTGTAGAAATCCGCATTCGAGATAACGGTACCGGGATACCACCGACGATCCAGGAGAAAATCTTCCATCCCTTTTTTACCACCAAGCCCACAGGAGAAGGAACGGGTCTGGGCTTATCTCTGGCTCATGATATTATCGTTGGACAGCACCAGGGAGAAATATTGCTGGAAACTGAACCGGGTGTCTATACAGAATTTATCATCCGCTTTCCTCGCGATTAGTCAGTAGTCAGTAGTCAATGCCAGAATTTTGAATTTATAGATGGGTACCTACTAAGCTGTCGCGCATCTAAACTGCATATTGGGGCTGAGGGGAAAATCGAGGCAACCCACGACAGGAGAGCGTTTCAGCTATAACGACCATTTTTGCCTATGCAATTTAAATGCATCACAGCTTACCTGGCGATCTGAAACAGGTTATAACTGTGATTAAGAGCACAAAAAATTTGCCAAAAAACTATGACATATTCACAAAATTGTGACAAATGACTACTACTATGGAAATTGTAGTCAAGGTAAATGGGGCGATCGCCATAAATATAACCATATCCCGCCAGGAGAAAACAAAAATGACAAGCACAATCTTAGTTGTCGATGACGAGTTGCTTTTGGAGCGCCTGCTTCAGCTGCGATTTAGGAAAAAGATCCGAGATCGCCAATTAGAGTTTGTGTTTGCCCATAATGGCAGAGAAGCCTTAGAGAAATTGCTTTCGGACCGCCAGTTTGACATGGTGCTGACGGATATTAATATGCCGGAAATGGATGGTTTCACTTTTCTAGAGCAACTACAGGCAATAGACTCTCATCTGCCAGCAGTAGTGATGTCAGCTGATAAGGATCTGACCAGTATGAAAACAGCGATGAACCGGGGTGCTTTTGATTTCGTGACCAAACCGATAGATTTTCACGCTCTAGAAGTGAAGATATCCAAAACTATAGAACATGTACGACAAATGAAAGCAACCATGACAGCAGCTACTGTCAGTGAACAGTCATCAGTTACCAGTTCTTTTGCATCAGTTCTAGATATCCCACCGCTAAAGCAGCCAAGAAGTTAGTCACGGAGGCGAATACAAAGAATTTTATTTCTTGCAAACAGGTAGGATATCGTTACCTAGAAGTAAAGCAAAACTATGGAGATATAGAGCAAAGATGGCTAGTGATTGAAAGTCAGGAGCGTCGAGAATCAGACATGAAAAAATTATCGGATAAAATCGACAAAGATTTACGTGTTGCCCAAAAGAAATTAAAAGAATTAAGTTCTCGGAAATTTGCTTGTGCCCCGGATGCTATAGTAGCGGCAAAGAAGCTATTAAAAAAATAATTTTATCATGAATTAACGGACATAAAAACTCAATCAATTTCCACCAAGTCTAAAAATGGAGAATCTTCTTGCCACTATCGGAGAATCGCCACTATCAAGTTCAAGCAACTATTAGTGAATGTATTGAGCAAGTGCAAGATAAAAAAAACCAGGCAGGACGATTTGTTTTAGCAACTAATCAACTTGATAAATTAGCGCTAAATCCCGAAAGAATGCTCCAAATATATAAAAACGAACAGCAGGAAGTCGAGCGTTGTTTTAAATTTGTTAAAGCTCCAATGTTTTTTGCGGATAGTGTATTTATTAAATCTCCAAAACGAATTGAAGTTTTAGGTTTAATTATGGCTCGATATTTGTTAGTGTATAAAGTAGCGGTACTATTTACTGGCATAAAATTCAAGAGCGTAAATTAGGTAAAACACACGTTCAATAATGAATAACTTAACTTAGGGATATTTCATCTCTGAGTAGCTCTCTTGTGACCAAGAATAGCCAAGAATAGTAATTTTTTAGTGATTTTATGTCAAGGAGGTTTTTGTTGTTGGTTGGTATAAGTTTTTGGGTATTTTAAGGGAAGAGCCGTGGTATATTTGCCTATATTTGTAATAGTGTAAGAGTTGAAAAAAAAATGTAGTATATTTATGTCTTATATAATGTAGGATATATAATAACGGGTAGCCCAGACAGTCCAGGCTTTGCTGGTTCTAATCGGGCGATCAGCTTTTCCAGAACCAAATAACTGGTCGGAGTGGTTGGCCACTCACGATGAAGGCGATCGCATCAGTGGCAAAATTAAGAAATTGCAAGCGCTGGAAAAACTGGGAGCGCAGGTGTTACCATTATCGGCAGATGTTGCTGATTTCCCACAGATGCAAGAGGCGATCGAGCGGGCTGAGCAGCATTTTGGTAAAATTAATTAACGGGGTCATCCACGCAGCTTGTCTGCCTGGTGGCGGCTTAATTCAGCAGAAAACCCGAGAAATTGCTGAAAAAGTTATGGCTCCCATAGAGGTGGAAGTGAGGAAGCAAATTATTGAAGAAGTCGCTTCTAAAGTAGGAGATTTTTTTTTTCAGAAGGAGGAGAAAACAACGGAGAGTGAAATGTAGTCGAGGTAAAAATTAGCCAAAAACAAGGGAAAAAGTTAGGATTGAAGGGGAAAACACCCATCAGCCCCGGTTTATAAAAATGCTGTTTACGATTGTGTGCTAAGAGTTCTTATCAGCAAGCCGAAGAAGACTTAAAAACCTTGATGGGGATTAATGTTGGACACAGCACCTTGCATCGCTTAGTGCAACGAGTAGAATTACCACCTGCCCAAGCTACAAACAAAACCACGACCGTCAGTGTCGAGGGTGGAAAAATTTGTCTACGTTCGGAAGAGACCGGACCGGGAGAGTGGCGCGATTATAAGTTAGTGAACCTACATGATGAAGTCTGTGAAGCTTTTTTCCAGGACCCGGATGCTTTGGAGCAATGGAGTGAAAAACAACCCCTCGATTGGATTCTTACTTGTTTAGGAGATGGACATCCAGGAATCTGGAATGTATTTGAGAGTCTAGTCCGAAAACGTCCTATCCTGAAACGTGAGGTTTTAGATTGGTTCCATTTGATGGAAAATCTTTATAAGGTCGGCGGGTCGGGACAACGTCTAGCGCGGGTGGAAAACTTTCTCTGGCATGGATGGGTCGATCGGGCCATTGCTGAATTTGATGCCCTCAAGAATAAACGGGCCCGCAATTTTCAAAATTATCTATCGTTACATCGCCACCGCATTCCTTGCTATCACCAATATCGGCAATTGGGGTTAGGACCGGTGTACATCTCGTATCCAGAGGGAGGGATTTGGACCCTCAAAAACTCCATAGTTCATTGGCTAATGAAACCAACTTTTGCTGTTACAAGTCAGTGACTTGTTTACGCCCTCGAAGAATTATCAAAAATATTTCAGCCCTTCGAGCAAGTAGGAGATCCTCACAAACAAGCAGAAGGCACGGGACTGGGATTGGCAATTAGCCGCCAAATCGTGGAAATGATGGGCAGTAGCATCTCAGTTACCAGTAAACTAGGTCAGGGAAGCGTTTTTACCATCGATTTGGATTTACCTGTTGCCGCTTCGGACCAGTCCGCAACCGTCGGTCCTCAAGCAGGACAAATTATCGGCATCTTGGGTGGGACGCGGAAAATCCTACTGGTGGACAACTCTGTGGAAAATCGAGCCGTGCTTGTGGACCTGCTGAGTGCCATTGGGTTTACAATTATAGAGGCGACTAACGGTCAAGAAGCTTTAGATATTGCCTCCCAGTTTTCCCCAGACTTAATTATCACTGACATCGCCATGCCAGTGATGGATGGCTTGGAAATGATCCGGGGACTGCGCCGGACCCCTCAAGCACGGGATATAGTGATGATTGTCTCCTCTGCCAAGGTCTACTCGGAAGACCAAAAGCGGAGTCTTGATGCCGGTGCCAACGATTTTCTCCCCAAACCCGTGCGAACTGACGAACTTCTCGACAAGTTACAGCAGCATTTGGGGCTAGAATGGATTATTGATGCAACTGGACCCAGTCAAGACGCCGCCCAACCTTCGATGACAACTGACTCTTTGATTGTTCCCCCACCAGAGGAGATTGAGAGTTTGTTGCAGCTGGCCAGGGCGGGCAAGTTCAGTAAAATCAAGAAGCTTGCTGCTAAACTAGAAGATTATGACGACAAATTTGTCCCCTTTGCTGACCGGGTAAGATTCTTTGTGAAAGGATTTCTTGAACTTGAGCTAATAGAGTTTCTCAAGGAGCTACAGTGAGATCGCCTATGTTCATTGAAGGCATGGAAGAAGAAGAAATATTAATTGTCGATGACACCCCCACTAATTTAGAAGTGCTGTTCGATTGTTTAGATGATGCAGGATTTGAAGTGGTGGTGGCGAAGGATGGCGAAAGTGCCCTGCATAAGGTGGAAAAGGAGCCGCCGGATTTGATTTTGCTGGACGTGATGATGCCGGGAATAGACGGTTTTGAAACCTGCCGTCGGCTCAAGGCTAATCTCGACAGTAAGGACATTCCGGTAATTTTTATGACGGCTCTTTCGGACGCGGCAGATAAGATCGCGGGTCTTTCCCTCGGGGCGGTAGATTATATCACTAAGCCCTTTCAGCAAGAGGAAGTGTTAGCCCGGGTGAAGGTTCACTTACAACTGCGAAAAGAAATCAAACAGCGGACTGCAGCTGAAGCCGAATTAGCGAAGCTCAACCAAAAGTTAGAGAAACGGGTGTCCGAACGGACGGCAGAGCAGTTGCAAGATGCTCAACTTCAGCAGCTAGTGCAGAAGGAAAAAATGTCTAGCATCGGTCAGTTGGTGGCTACTGTAGCCCACGAAATCAATAACCCCTTGAGTTTCATCTCTGGCAATTTGACTCACGCTGAATTATATATTAAAGACTTGATTGCACATTTGCAACTTTATCAAGATAAGTTTCCGACTCCGGGAGCAGAAATTGCCGACCATGCAGAAGATATTGACCTGGAGTTCCTGATGGAGGACTTGTGCCAACTGATCTCATCCATGAAGAAGGGGACCGATCGCATTGTCCAAATTAGTGTTTCTTTGAGAAATTTCTCCCGCGCGGATACAAAAAATAAAGTAGCCGCAGACATTCACGAAGGCATAGATACCACGTTAATGATTTTAAAACCTCGACTGAAAGCTAGGAAAAATATTCCCGAAATTGAGATTGTTAAAGAATATGGCGAGTTGCCCCTAGTAGAGTGCTACCCTGGACAACTAAATCAGGTGTTTATGAATATCCTGGCTAATGCGATAGATGTATTTGATGAGGATAGTATTGGGCGCGATGGGACTAAAAGAAAGGCTAATCATGATATAATTACTATCTGCACAGAAGCAAATTCACAGCATGTTACTATTAGGATCAAAGATAATGGTCCGGGAATGTCATCAGAAGTGATACAGCAGATATTTGACTATTTATTCACTACTAAACCAGCGGGCAAAGGGACGGGATTGGGGTTGTCTATCTCCCGTCAAATTGTCGAGAAAAAACATGGGGGCAAGCTGACTGTGATTTCCGCACCGGGACAGGGGGCAGAATTCGCGATCGCCTTGCCTCTGAATTGTTAATTGTCAGTTGTCAGTTGTTAGTTGTCAGCACCATCTCCTATTTACCTATCTGGACATGCTTCCAAATTGTTAATTGTTAATTGTTGCCGATTCTCAATCCGCAATGAATAATTAGCAATTAGTAATTAGCAATGAACAATTAGCCATTCGCAAAAGCATTTTGAAATCGTGACGCTTTGAACAGACTAATGTCATGTTCGGTTTCGCCTTGGAGGGCTAAGTCAGCTAAGATGCTGCCCACAAGGGTAGTACAGTTGAAGCCATGTCCAGAAAAGCCAGCAGCAAAGATAACTTGGGGATATTCCGGATGGCGATCGATCGCAAAATCTTTGTCCGGGGTCAGAGTATATAAACACCTGCGGGTGGATAGCAGGGGACCATTAGCACCAGGGATATACTGGCGGGAGAAACCCCGCATGCGCTCAATCCAGTTATCATCGGGAGTATAGTCTACCTCCCTGGGATGACTGACAGTTTCCCAGCCATAAAGAGTGGTAATTTTTACCCCAGAGTCCCGATCGGAGGGAATGCCATAGGGCATTTCTCCATAGTCTCCATTCATGTGGGCAATGAATACCGGAAAGCGTCCTGGTTGATAATCTTCTGGGTTGTCGGGCTGGAAAAAAGCCAACTGACAGGGCATGATTTTCAAAGGCAACTCTATCCCCAATGGCGACAGCAACGTTTTTGCCCAACTACCTGCTGTAATTACTATTTTGTCTAGGGTCCGGCTACACGAACAAAGCCCGCCCTTCGGCTAACGCTCAGGGGCCGCCTGCGCGGGCTAGATTACAAAAGTGAGATGCACCCTTTGAGGCAGCCAATAATCCGGTATCCTGCTGATAGATTACCTCCATCCCCTCGTCGAACCGGAATTGGGGGAAACGCTGGCTGGCCTCTGGGGCCGTGAGGCGATCGAAGGCAATACCCATTTCTTCCATACTAGCAGCTACCTTCTGAAAACTTGGGGTGTGGTCAAAACCCGTTGGTAGGAGACCTCGCCGCCCGAACCCGTTCCCAGGCGAAGCCTGGGAACGAGGGGCCCGGCTACATGAACAAAGCAATGTCCGGAGCGATTTTTTGCGCAGCCCTTCGACGCAGCTCAGGGACCAGTGCGCAGCCCTTCGACGCAGCTCAGGGACCACGTGGCAACCTTCCTGCGCGGGCTATATACATGTATCTGAGATGCACCTGGCTATCAACTACTTATGACCACACCCGATCGCTATTCGCTATTTATTTTGCAAATATTCTCTCAGGACAGGCGCCAGGGAGAAAACTGTCGAGTTACCATATGTCTCGGGCTTTTCTAGGAGCGATCGCCTTTTCAGAGAAAGCATAGCATTGCCCAGATCCTCCGAGGATAATTGCAGTATAGTCCGCAATAGAGCCAGAGAAACTGGTTCTGCTTGACCGACTTGACCCCCTCCCTCCCTGCTTCCGCTCCCCTCTCCCTGCTCCCTGCTCCCTGCTTCCGCTCCCCTCTCCCTGCTCCCTGCTCCCTGCTCCCTGCTCCCTGCTTCCGCCTATGTGGTAGGACTCAAAATACTTCCACCCCCTCAAACTGTTTAGTTATCTCCAGCTTCCCTCGGGCAGCTTCCCCACAGGTACGGGGGGTCGGGAATATTTTACCAGGATTTGCTAATTCTTTGGGATTAAACACCTGACGGACCCATTGCATGGTTTCTAAATCTGTCTCTGTAAACAGTTCGGGCATATAACAGCGTTTATCAGCACCAATACCATGTTCTCCCGAAATGCTGCCCCCTACTGCTACGCAAAGCTTGAGAATTTCTCCTCCTAATTCTTCCACTTTTTCTAATGCCCCCGGCATGGAATTATCATAAAGAACCAGCGGATGCAGATTCCCATCCCCGGCGTGAAACACATTCGCAACGGGATAGCCGTGTTTTTGGCTTAAATTCTCAATCTCTTGTAGCACATAGGGCAACTGACTGCGGGGTATCACCCCATCTTGGACGTAATAATCCGGACTAATACGACCCATGGCCGCAAAAGCAGCTTTCCGTCCTTTCCAAAGTAAAGCGCGTTTTTCGGGGTCCGTAGCAATTTTAATCTCCCGGGCCCCGTTCTGACGGCAAATCGCACTGATGCGATCGGTATTAGCAGCGACTTCCACTTCTAAACCATCTATTTCTACCAGGAGAATGGCAACAGCGTCTCGGGGATAGCAGTTAGTAGCAACCACATCTTCTACGGCATTGATACTGAAGTTATCCATCATCTCCATTCCTGCGGGGATAATTCCCGCACTGACAATATCGGACACCGCTGCCCCCGCTGCTTCTATACTGGTAAAATCTGCTAACAGAACGCGAATCGCTTCTGCTTGCTTGATAATCCGCAGGCGAATTTCTGTCGCAATGCCCAAAGTGCCTTCCGAACCCACAAATATCCCGGTTAAGTCGTAACCGGGTTGTTCGGGAACTTCGCCGCCGACATCGACTATGGAACCATCAGGCAGGACTAATTTTAATCCTAGCACGTGATTTGTCGTGACTCCATATTTGAAGCAATGGACGCCCCCAGAATTTTCCGCTACATTCCCACCGATGGAACAAATAATTTGACTGGAAGGGTCCGGGGCGTAGTAAAACCCCGCACCGATGACTGCTTGGGTTACCCAGTTATTGATAACTGCGGGTTGGACGACCACTTGCTGGTTTTCCAAGTCAATATTCAGAATTTGCCGCATCATTGCCGTGCAAATTAATACCGAATCTTCCACGGGCAAGGCACCCCCGGATAAACCAGTACCTGCGCCCCTTGCCACCCAGGGCAGTTGGTAGCGATCGCATATTTTTACCACCGCTGCCACTTCCGCAGTGCTGCGGGGCAATAGTACCACTTTCGGGCGTTGGCGATAGCTAGTTAACCCGTCACATTCGTAGGTCAGCAACTCTTCTTTGCGTTGCACTACCCCCCGCTTGCCAATGGCACCTTCAAACTCTTTGACGATCGCTTTCCAGTTGGGTTGTTTGGTTCTACTCAGCATAATCATCGGTGTAATACTAATACATTTCTACCCCTTTTCCGTCTTGCCCGGACCGCACCATCATAGTATAACCGATCGCCTCGGGAAAAAAGCTGAGAAAATCCGACTCCAGCTCCTCATAATTGTTGGTGATATCGTCAACAGCAGTAGGGAGATGATTTTCTCGCTGCAACCGTCGGGCCAGGCGGGCAAAGGTTAAATTCAGGCCGGACAAGGTTTTGTAAGACCCCAACCAATCTTCAGCGACCATTTTGGGCAGTACCTGTTGCAACCTGGTTGGTAAAATTTGTTGATGGGACTCCAGTAAACCATAAATATCCGCTACAAAATCTGAGAGTTGGCATTCTGAGAATTTCGGCCAATGGTTAGCGAGAAAATGGTCGTAGCAGATATCGACAATTATACCAGAGAACCGTCCCTGCCCTGAGTAGAGCCGCCTTTTACTTTCCCGATAAATTCTGTGGTGAAGGCATCAATTTGACGATGCAGTTTTATCCCCTCAATGATGCCTTCACTGTAACAGGTGGCATATTCTGACAGGGAGTCACCTAACAGGTTGCCGATCCGCGAATACGGATCGGGTTAAGAATAAATGGGCCAGATAGTTCATGGGCGATCGCTACTGACAACTAATCTTACTCGAACTTGGTTGCTTCCCTTCTTGCCAGCGTCGCTCAAACTCCTGCAAATAGAGGGCAGCAATTTGCGGATTCTGGACTATTACCACATTTTCGTCATTGCTTTCGTTAGCATTTTCACTAAAATTAAAAGAACCAGTAATCACTGTTTTCTCGTCCAAGACAATTACTTTATGATAGAATGTCCTGGGGTTGCCATCTTGCCGCACGGGAATACCTTCACAGAAAAAACCTGGTAACTCACTGTATTTGGTTTCGCTACCTCTGGTCTCAAAAATGCCTTCTAATTTCACCCCCCCGATCGGCCTGTGCCATCATCGCCTTGCCCATGGCATCGTGGGTGAAGGAAAAGGCCATAAATTTAATGCTTTTTTGTGCTTTGCCAATCTCGGCAATGAGTGCATCTGCCACATTATCTTCCGATCCAAATAAAACCCTCACGGGGGTTTTGTTAACGATCGCCTTTTGACTGGCAACCTTGGAGGGGGAAGTTTGGCCAAACTTCCCCCTCCACATCTCTTGGAATTCCCCTTCGTATATGGCGGCAATTTCAGGCGATCGCATGACCAAGACATTATTATTATTTTTCTGGGTGCCATTGACAGTCAGATTAGTCGAACCGGTCCACAAAACCTGTCCGTCAACAATCACAAACTTATTATGCATCAGGGCCCCCTGGTTATCATCTTTAATCTCAATGCCCGCCTGTTTCAGTTTAGCAAACTGACCGTGAACCGGTTCACTATCTGCCTTCAGTCCGTGCTCGTTGTCAGTCACCCACTTGACATCTATTCCCCGCTGCTTCGCTGCTATGAGAGCCTCCGCGATCGGATCGAGATTAAATTCAAAAGCGGCGATATGGATGGTTTTTTTTGCCTGACCAATCAATTTAATCAGAGCATCAGTAATTTCTGTATTTGGTTTACCCGGCATGGAAGTGCGACCAAGGGAGATTAGACGTTATATTACCCCAGATGGCAAAATTCCTTTCGCTGAGTGGTTTGATTCCCTGCGGGATAGGAAAGCAAAAGCTAAGATCAAGGAGAGACTGAAGCGAGTCAGTTTCGGTAATCTGGGAGACCACCGGTCAGTTGGAGAAAGCGTCTTTGAATTGAGAATTAACTACGGTCCAGGATACCGGGTATACTTTGGACAAACAGGATCGACAATTGTGCTTCTCCTCTGCGGTGGAGATAAAAGCACCCAACAACAAGATATTCGCAAGGCTAAGGAGTATTGGACAGATTATGAACAAAGTGAAAACTCGGAGGAGTGATAGCTATCAGGACTACCTGATTGAATCTCTCAAAAACCCCGAAGATGCTGCTGCCTATATCGAGGCAATCTTAGAAGCAGAAGATCCTGAACCTCAACTGCTGTCCTCAGCGCTGCAAGATGTGGTCGATGCCCGTGCTAAGATGAATCAGATGTCATCCGAGGTCAAGCAGCATCACGATCGACTGGACAAGATGCTGACAGAAAGCGGGTGCGCTGAGATTTACAGCTTTGTCGAATTCCTGGATATGCTGGGTTTTCAAGTTGCTGTTACTGTTAAGTCAGAATAAGCACTAAAGCGCTTACTACAAACTGTTTGTGCTAAATTAGAATAAGCGCTAAAGCGCTTACTACAAACTGTTTGTGCTAAATCAGAATAAGCGCTAAAGCGCTTACTACAAACTTTTTGTGTTACAGTGAACATTGTTCACCCAAACCCTGGAGTCTGCCTATGATGATAGCAACTGTCGCCGAACAAGGGGCGATCGCCGAAAGCCTGACCCCATTTCTGCTAGTTCTGTCGGTATCACTAGGGGTGGCCACCCTCCCCCAAGTAATCGGCTGGCTGCGTCAAATTCCCTACACCCTGCTACTGGTGATTGTCGGTTTAGGCTTGGCCTTCGTGGACGTGCGACTGGTGAACCTGTCGCCGCAACTGATTCTCTCAATTTTCCTGCCGCCGCTGCTGTTTGAAGCTGCTTGGAACTTAAGGTGGTTGGACCTGAAGCGCAATCTCATCCCCATTAGTTTATTTGCGATCTTCGGGGTAATTATTTCCGTAGTTGGCGTAGCTTTTGGCATTAACCAGTTCTCCGGCGTGCCCCTGGCAACGGCTTTATTAGTCGGGGCTAGTCTATCAGCTACTGACCCCATTTCTGTGGTAGCATTATTACGGGAACTGGGCGCACCCAAACGCCTCAGCACCTTAATGGAAGGGGAAAGTTTGTTCAATGATGGGGTGGCGGTTGTCGCATTTAGCCTGCTAGTCGGCATTCCCCTGGGCATCGAACAATTCGATCTCCAAGTTAGCATCCTGCGCTTCCTTGTCTTTGTGGGACTTGGTTTAGGCGTCGGCGGTTTAATAGGTTTTGGCATCTCCTATCTCACCCAGCGCTTTGACTTACCCTTAGTGGAACAATCCTTAACCTTGGTTTCTGCCTATGGCACCTATATTATTATCGAGGAATTGGGAGGTTCTGGAGTAATAGGTACTGTCACTGTGGGCTTGATCTTGGGGAACTTTGGCTCTCGCATTGGCATGAACCCCCGCACCAGAATAGTTGTTAGCGAATTTTGGGAATTTATCGCCTTCTTTGTCAATTCGATCGTCTTCTTGCTGATCGGCGACCAAATTCATTTCGATAGCTTGGCAGAAAATCTCGATGAAATTGCGATCGCCATCATCGCAGTCATCCTAACTAGGGCGATCGCCATCTATGGTTTAGGGGCCTTCAGTAACGCCATCGCTAAGTCAGATATAGACTGGCGATCGCAAACAGCGATCTGGTGGGGAGGGTTGCGGGGTTCCGTGTCCATCGCCCTAGCATTAAGCGTGCCCATAGCATTAGAAGGGCGAGATCAAATCATCGCCACGGTCTTTGGAGTAGTGCTGTTTACCCTCTTAGTGCAAGGGTTGACCACCAAACCATTGCTAGAAAAGTTAAACTTGTTAGGAGACGAACCCCTGCGGCGGAAATATCTAGAAGCTGTCTCCCGTCGGGTAGCCCTCAACCGCGTCATGGAACGCCTGCAACAGGTTGACAAACGGCCAGAAATTGAGCCAGAATATTATCGCGATCGAGCAGCATTAGTGCAAGGACAACTGGATAGCCTGCAAGCAGATATTCGCAAACTGCGGGAGGAACATCCCGAAACCAGATCCTATGCGATCGAACAGTTACGGGAAGAACTACTAGCCATAGAAGCAGACACCTACGCCGAGTTCGTGCGGGCCGGTCAATTAAATAAAGAACTGGCACCATTCTTGCAGGGAGTCCTGGAAGAATAAAGATTAGCTTCATGGGCTTCATGGCCCAGCGCCGCCAACATCAGATCGTACATTTAGCAACCCATGCCGACTTTCGCGATCGGGACCATTCCTTCATCCAGTTGTGGGACAGCAAGCTAAAATTAGAGCAACTCAGGGAATTAAAATGGCACGAAAGCCCAACAGTAGAACTATTAGTATTAAGTGCCTGCCGTACAGCAATTGGAGATGAAGAAACAGAATTAGGCTTTGCCGGGTTAGCAGTACAAGCAGGAGTAAAATCAGTGCTAGCCAGTTTATGGCTAGTCAGCGATGCAGGCACCCTAGGGTTAATGACAAAATTTTACCAGAATCTGCTTCAACAGCCCGGGGGTTTAAGCCGCAGGCAACCCATCAAAGCCACCGCCCTAGAGCAGGCGCAAATAGCCATGATCCGGGTAGAAGTACACCCTGGGTACCAAAAAGACACCTTGCCAGCAGAACTGGCAAGGTGTCTCGGGAATGAAATCATAGATGCAACCCATCCATCTTACTGGGCAGGATTTACGCTGATTGGCAGCCCTTGGTGACGGGATCCCGTCCAGATAAGTAACAGATGCGTATTTTTGTTCTCAAGCATAATCACCTGCTATAGCCGATGGTACTGACAACTGACAACTCATCACTAACAATTAACACCATTAACTATTATACAGGTAGTCATCATCATCTAGGTAGTCATCATCTAGGTCATCATCATCGAGATCATCATCATCGAGGTCTAGGTCATCATCATCTAGGTTCTCATCATCTAGGTCCTCATCATCGAAATCCTCATCATCCAGGCGAGCAGTCACAAAATTCACCAGATTCCGTCCCGGCACCACAATCACCTTTTCCACAGACCGATCGGCGAGATAATGCTGAGCAATTTCCGAGTCGCGGGCTAATTGTCCCAGAGATTCTCGATCGGAGTCAGCGGGAACCTGAATAGTGCCCCGGGTTTTGCCATCAATTTGAATCACCAGGGTAATTTCTTCAGCCACTAGAGCAGCAGGATCTAGAACAGGCCATCTTTGTTGATGTACCGAGCCAGTGTATCCGAGCGCCTGCCACAAATCCTCAACTATATGGGGAGCAAAAGGAGCCAAAAGCAAAATCAAAGTTTTAATCCCTTCCGCATAAGAAGGAGATAATTTACACTTAGCATCCGCTAGAGCATTAGACAGCATCATCAGTTCAGAGATCGCAGTATTAAATTGGTAGCCACCCTGTAAATCTTTTGTGACCTCATCAATTGTCTTATGAACTGTCCGTCGCAAAGCCTTAGCTTCAGGGACCACATCATCTAGCCAAACCAAAACCCTTTTGAGCTGTTCGCGATTATTTGGGTGAGTTCCTGGCAGTGACAATTTTGCTTCCATTGCTGCCTTCACTTGAGGCACAGAATATACTTTCACTCCACCTTTAAGAATAGAAGTTGGCAGTTTCCGCACCATCTCCTTAATCAAAGCTTCAGATAAACCCAAAGATCTCAATTGAGGTTGAGTCACCCGCTCAGTAGATTTTAGTTCTCCCTTCCGCTTCTGGACTTCATGAACCAAAGACTCCCGCAAATAGTCAGGAAAAACAAGATTTTTCAAATTACTTCGGATCCCTTCTTCCGTTTCCTCCTGGGACTCAGACAGTTCAGAGCTCTCCCGATCGCGCAACTCCTTCAATTCAGCCACCAAACGCCAAACGCGATTCAGAAAGCGAAATTGACCTTCTACATCTGCATCATCCCACTCCAAATCCTTTTCCGGCGGAGCCTTAAAGAGGATAAACATGCGGGTAGTATCTGCACCATACTTATTAACCACCACCTCCGGTTCCACGCCGTTATACTTGGACTTGGACATGGTCTTGTAGGAAAGTTCCAGGGGTTCTTCCGTATCCGCATCCTTAGGACGATCGGGATCTGAAGTATCTACCTGATCGACAGGAATCCACTTTCCCGTTCTCTGGTTCTGGTAAGTTAAGCCCTGAACCATACCCTGAGTTAACAGACGAGTGAATGGTTCGTCGAAATTGAGTAATCCTCGATCGCGCAGCACCTTAGTAAAGAACCGCGAGTAAAGCAAATGCAAAATCGCGTGTTCAATCCCGCCTACATACTGATCGACAGGCATCCAATCATTAGTTTTGATAGAGTCAAACACCTGCTCGTCATTTTTAGCATCAGGAAAGCGCAAGAAATACCACGACGAATCAACAAATGTATCCATCGTATCTGTTTCCCGCTTTGCTGGAGAACCACAAGTAGGACAATCTACATTTACCCAATCTTGAAGTAGAGATAAAGGAGAACCGCCCTTACCCGTCAACTGGATATCGATCGGCAAACTCACAGGCAAATCTGATTCCGGCACGGGCACTACACCACAGTTGGGGCAATGAATTACCGGAATAGGCACGCCCCAGTAACGTTGGCGAGAAATTAGCCAATCTCTGAGCCGATAATTTACTTGCGCCTGACCGATCCCTCGTTTTTCCGCCAATTCAATCACTGCCTGTTTCCCAGCGGCAGAAGCCATCCCATTGAACTGACCGGAATTGACCATAAAACCCGGGTCAGTGAAAGCCCCCGACAACGGTTGAGGTTGCATGTCTCGTTCCGGCATGATTACCACCTCGATCGGCAAATTATTTTCCGAGGCAAATTTAAAATCCCGGGTATCGTGGGCCGGCACGCCCATCACCGCACCTGTCCCATACTCATATAACACGTAATCAGCAATCCAGATGGGGATTTCCTCACCGCTAAAGGGATTAATCGCCTTGCCCCCGGTGGGGATACCCCGTTTCGGCTTATCCGTTGCCGTGCGATCGATTTCTCCCAACGAGGCCATTTCTGTCACGAAAGCCTCCACTGCTTCCAGCCGGTCAGGAGTGGTCACCGCCTGGGTGAGAGGATGTTCCGGCGCGAGGACAAGGTAAGTAGCCCCGTAAATCGTATCCGGACGAGTGGTGAACACCGTAACTTTCTGATTGGATGCGACTACTTCAAAAGACAGGGTTACCCCCACCGATTTACCAATCCAGTTAGCCTGCATCAGCCGAACCCGCTCTGGCCAATCGGTCAATTTCTCCAAATCTTCGAGCAGTTGTTCCGCATAGTCAGTAATTTTGAGGAACCACTGTCGCAACATTTTGCGCTCAACCTTAGCGCCAGAACGCCAGGATCGCCCCTCGCTATCCACCTGCTCGTTTGCCAACACTGTCCGATCGATCGGGTCCCAATTAACCGCCGCCTCCTTCTGGTAAGCCAGGCCCGCGTCTAAAAATTGCAAGAAAATCCACTGAGTCCACTTGTAATATTCCGGCGAACAGGTAGAAACTTCGCAATTCCAATCGTAAGAAAGCCCTAAGCGCTGTAACTCCGACTTCATCTGAGCGATATTTTCCTCTGTCCACTGGGCAGGATGAATCCCACGGGCGATCGCCGCATTTTCCGCCGGTAGTCCAAAGGCATCCCAACCCATTGGATGTAGTACTCTCTCCCCGTGCATGCGACGAATCCTGGCGATCACATCCGTAATCGTGTAGTTACGGACATGTCCCATGTGCAGATTCCCCGATGGATAGGGGAACATAGATAGGGCATAGAATTTTGGTATCTTGGTATCGGAGTCGGTTTGGTATAAACCTTGTTGTAGCCAAGTTTTTTGCCACTTTTCCTCTATAGATGCTGGATTGTATTGAGATTCCACTCTTCAAACTCCTACGCGATCGTCTGGTGTTTCCATATTTTGACCTCCTCGCAGCAGGTTGAGTTCGAGTATACCAGACCTCAAACTCGATGCACCGCTGGTGGTGTACCTTGATGGGATTATGAAATCTAAATCATAGCATCAAGTTACACCGCCTGCCACCACTGCGGACTGTTTGCTGATTTTAACCGCTCACACCACATATGTGCCGTTCCTGGTGGTCAGAGCCTAATTATCATAGAATACCGATTACCGGTTAGCCAACATGCTGAAGGGAAATCAGACTACCGGACGATCGCGAGCATCAGATCTCTGGGATCCTACTAGCTACCGATGATTACCTTTGTATCCTCTTATATTACACTTAATATACCGGTCATTTTATTCATCCGATCGGTAAAACCATCCGAAATATTCTTGACTAAATAATTTATCTATGTTATCACCAACATCACACGTCTTATTTGGTTTTCGCTTCCGGAATTGAGGGCTCCTGCGATGTTGAATGATTTAAAATTCTTTGTCTACGGCACCTTAAAACCCGGGCAAGTCAATTACGAGCGCTATTGTGCAGGCAAGGTAGTAGCATCTCAAAGGGCGATCGCGATGGGCCTTCTATTTGCCTTGCCAATGGGCTTTCCGGCCATGATTCCTGGAGAGCAACCTGTCCACGGCTTTTTACTTACCTTTAGCGAGCCAACTATTTTAGCTACCTTCGACCTGCTGGAAGGTTATCGCGGTGGCGATCGCCCCGAGGGAGTTAATCTCTATAACCGGATCCAAATCGAAGTTTTCCAATCGGACGGCCTATCTTTAGGGTTAGCATGGGCCTACTTGATGACCCCAGAACAAGTGCAACAGTTCGGAGGTGAGCTGCTGCAGGACGGGTGTTGGACCAGCATTTGATCTGTGTTTAGGGAGCTGTTGCTGGTTTTTTGGGAATGTTCACCACCGGTCTATCCAGGGCCATTCTGATCGGGGCTACAGTTGCTTGTTGGGGAGAGCTGATTGGAGATACCGTATGTTGGGGAGCTTGCACCAATTTTGGTACCAAGCTGTCACCACCTGATAATACGCTCGATATCACCGCAATGAACATAGCGGCGATCGCACCTGCGCCACTCCAGAGCAAAATCAGCCGCCTCGAATGCTTTTCTTTCTTGTCCAACCGCGAGAATACTGCATCTATCGTCTGTTCCAATGACACTGTTGCCGGTGGTACTGGCATCAGGTCGAATCCTTGGTGGAGTTTCAACAACCGTTCATACAGAGCTTGCACTTCCGGCTCATTATCTAGCCATGCTTCTACTTGCCTGCGCTCGTCAGCGGTCACCTCACCATCTAGGTAAGCGCTGATTAACTCAAAGCGATCGCGCTCGATCGTTAGAGGATCTAAGTTAGGATTCATTTTCCGGTCACCACCTTCTTTACAAATAGGGAGCACACCCACTCTAACTTAACAACTGTAGTTATTTTACCCTAATAGCCACATCATACAACAGCTATGAGGGGAGTTCGGTGAATTTCGATTTTTCGCGTAGCGTTCGTAACTGATTATCTCGGATTTAGCCCTAAGAGCTCACTTGCTGTCCAGATAATTTTGCAATTGCAGTTGCAAGCGCTGACGAGCTCTGGCAATGCGCGATTTCACCGTTCCCAGAGACACCCCTGTGATTTCAGCAATTTCCTCATAGCTGCGACCATCGATTTCTCTAAGCACGATCGTGGTTCTAAAAGCCTCTGGCAAATCTGCGATCGCCGCATGCAGTTGTTCGTAGAACTCAGCTGTGGTCAGATTTTCTTCCGGTCCCGGATCCCGGCTAGCTATTTCCCTGCCCATCTCGCCATCATCTAATAACCGGGGAGCATCTAAGGATAGGGGCGGTCGCATCCGCTTGCGTTTACGCAATTCATCGTAAAACAGGTTAGTAGCGATCCGACTCAGCCAGCTGCGTAACTTGACTGGATCTTGCAATCGCTTAATATGGCGATAAACTCTAATCCACACTTCTTGAGCCAAGTCTGCCCGATCGGTCCAATCCGGAGCCAAGTGATACAATACCCGGTCTATATGGGACTGATACTGCCGCACTAATTCAGCGAAGGCCGATCTATCGGGCCTTAGACCGGCCTGGCATTTTAAGATCAAGTCGTAGTTTGAAAGTTTTTCGGGTTGCACGGGTGTTATAGGAGCTGCTGCCCCCACCGTTGACCAGGATACAGTAAGTGATTGACTCATGAAATTAATGGGCTCGTGTACTCCAATAATGATGACCCCGCTTCATTGAAGCAGGTTCCCGGCCCTAGATTTCACGATTTCAATCAGTTTAGCGCAAATTTTCCGTTACATAAGACTTACCCAAAGTTACCCACGCATGGACATCTTTGGAGCTTACTTCCTGCTTCATCGCTGGTAGTGTCGGCACTCACCAGTCCACAGGCTAACACCGCCTAACTAGCGGCTATCTCCAAATTAATGGAGGCATTGAAATCCCGATCGATTTCCAGACCACAGTTGTCACACCGGAAAACTCTTTGAGATAAGGGCATTGAGTCTTTTTTGGTGTGGACATATATTGCAGGTCTTGGTTGAGGGATACCATCGGTCGATCTCAATTAAGGTCGATCCATACAACTGGCACTTGTACTCCAACTGCCGTTTGAACTCATAAAAGCCCATGTCCGCAATAGCTTTGGCCAATTTGCGGTTCGCCATCATCCCTGACACATTCAAGTCCTCAATTCCTATTCGGCTGTGGTTCTTAGCTAAATAGGTCGTGAGCTTGTGTAATGTGTCTTTACGGATGTTGGCTATCTTTCGGTGCAAGCGGGCTATCTTAACTTGGGCTTTGTTCCAGTTAGCCGAACGAACCTGCTTATGACGATTCAGCCATTGCAGTCGCGAGAGCTTTTTCTCAAATCTGCGATAACTAGACGCACCCTCAAAAAC
>JACOMV010000006.1 GCA_014324065.1 Hormoscilla sp. SP12CHS1
GAGCCGGATGAGGTGAAAGTCTCACGTCCGGTTTTGAAGACGAGTCGGTCCGGTGACGGACTGGCTTAGTTTAATACAATCAATAACTATGGATCCAACTTTGGGGTGGCTGCGCCGGGGAATCAGCGAGATTTTTCCGGACCGACCTGAGTCTTCCGACATTAATGAAAATCTAGAACAGCGGTTAATTCAGACCGATCGCCCTTTGCGGGTGAAGTTGGGGATTGACCCGACCGGTGCCGATCTGCACTTGGGTCATAGTATCGCAGTTCGGAAGCTACGGGCATTTCAGGATGCTGGTCATACGGCGGTGCTGATTATTGGTGATTTTACTGCCCAAATTGGCGATCCAACGGGAAAATCTGAGGTCAGGCGTCAGCTGACTCCTCCGGAGGTGGCCGAGAATGCTCAGACCTATCTGGACCAGATATGTCCTATTATAGACTTTGATACGCCCGGGCGGCTGGAAGTGCGCTATAACTCGGAGTGGCTCTCTAAGTTGGATTTGGGAGAAATTCTCCAGTTGTTAGCCCGGATGACGGTGGGACAGATGCTGGCCAAGGAGGGATTCGCCGAACGTTTCGGGCAGGAGACCCCCATTTACCTGCATGAGTTCCTTTATCCTTTGATGCAGGGTTATGATTCTGTGGCGATCGCGGCTGATGTGGAGTTAGGAGGGACTGACCAGAAGTTTAATATTGCGGTGGGGCGGGATTTACAACGCTATTTTGGTAAAAGACCGCAGTTTGGCTTGCTAGTGCCGATTTTGCTGGGGACGGATGGGACTCAGAAGATGTCTAAGTCTTTGGGCAATTATGTGGGGTTGTCTGAAGATGCCCTGACGATGTATTCTAAGCTGGAGAAGATTCCCGATGATTTGGTGGGTTCCTATTTTGAATTGTTGACAAATTTACCGCTGGACGATCTGCCGGAAAATCCTCGGGAACGGCAAAAATTGCTAGCTGTTAATATCGTGACCCAATACCACGGGAAAGAAGTGGCCCTGGAGGCTCAAAAGGCAGCCCTGACTTTGGTAACCGGAGATGCTAAACAAGCGGAGGATGTGCCGGAATTTTCTCTAAAAGATGTGCAGTTTCCTGCTAAGCTGTTTTATATCCTGAGTGCAGCTGGTTTATGTAAAAGTGGTAATGAGGCTCGCAGGCAGATTGAAGGGGGGGCGGTGCGCCTGGATGGCGATCGCATAGAGGATGCTAACATAACTTTTGCAGATGCTGCTGAACTTTTGGGACGGGTTTTGCAGGTGGGGAAAAAGAAATTTGTTCGCCTAGTAAACACTACAGAGTAACTAGATAGTGAAGAGTGAAATTATCGTTCCTTTGGATGTTGCTAGTCAGGGGGAGGCGATATCCCTGATGGATTCTTTGCCGGAAGTGGGCTTTTGGAAGGTGGGGCTAGAGTTATTTGTTAGCTGCGGTCCCCAGATTCTCCAAATTCTCAAAGATCGGCAAAAGCGGATATTTCTGGATCTGAAGTTTCATGATATCCCCAATACGATCGCGGGTGCCTGTCGGGCAGCAGCAGGTTATGGGGTAGATTTGCTGACAATTCATGCTACGGCTGGACGCAGTGCCCTTTCGGCGGCGGTTGCGGCTGCTGGTGAGGGGGCTAAATCTGCGGGCTGTTCTCCTCCCAAGCTACTGGCAATTACTTTGCTGACGAGTCTGAATTCCCGGGATTTAGCTTTTGATTTGCAGGTGCTCCGCGAGTTGCCAGAGTACGTGTTAAAGATGGCTCTTTTAGCACGAGAGACGGGGATAAATGGGGTGGTTTGTTCCCCCCAGGAGGCGCAGCAATTGCGAGAAATTTGTGGAGATGATTTTTTGCTGGTTTGTCCGGGAGTCCGTCCGAAATGGGCTTCAGGGGGCGATCAAAGGCGCTATATGACTCCATCTGAGGCAGCAAAAGCAGGGGCAAATTATCTGGCGATCGGACGCCCGATTACTCAGGCGTCCGATCGGGCTGCGGCTTGGCAGCGTATTTGTGAAGAATTAGCAGCTGTGGTTTGATATATGCTGTGGCGTTTGGTTAGAATTATAAGTTTGTTGGTAGGGATGGGAGTGGCCCAGGGGCTTTCCCCAAACAAAGTCAGAGGAGAAAATTCTCAATCGGGTTGTCCGGTTGAATTGGAACCTCTGATGGATAAAATGCTCGCAGATTTACCTGGTTATGCTAATCGCGTCATGCAACGCAATCGTAACGGGGGTGACTCTTTTCGACCGAGTAATGTGATTTTAGCAGGACGTGCTGAGTTCGAGCCTTTACCTCTTGGTCCTGGTAAACCGATTCCAGAAGACCCTCGTCAAGTCTTTATTACTACTCTGGAACGCACTTATAGTCGGGACGATAGGGTGTTGGAAATTCAGCACTTTCATTGGCTGTTTTTGACGAAAACTCAGGATGGATGGCACTTGGCTTTGATGTTTTCTAGTATTGATGGTGCTAGAGATGGACGCCCTCCCTCCCTTCCTCGGGAGAACAGTCAGGGGGCGATCGCCCAGGCCATTCGTAACTGGTTGCGTGATTGTCGGGCCGCCCGTCCCCCACGGGCGCGATCGTAGCCCGGTAGCCAAGACCCGGTTTTTTATCTCCTGCACTCGAATAATCGAGTTAAATAATTGTAGCATTGTTTTGAAAAAATGGTACAATAGATGGTAGAGGTATAATAGATGGTAGAGATGATAACAGCAGAGCAAGGGCTATCACTGCTTCGCCAAGCCCTGGATAACCCAACTGCTAACTTTAGAGATGGGCAATGGGAGGCGATCGCGGATCTGATCGAGAATCGATCGCGACTTTTGATCGTCCAGCGTACGGGTTGGGGGAAAAGCTTAGTCTACTTTCTGGCTACTCGCATCTTGCGCGATCGCGGATCTGGTCCCACCCTTCTGATTTCACCGCTACTCGCCCTGATGCGAAACCAAATTGCTGCCGCAAAACGAATCGATATCGAAGCGGCGACAATTAACTCCAGCAATGTAGAAGAATGGGAACTGGTCAAGACTCAATTACTAGCAGGACAAGTAGATATTTTACTAATATCCACCGAACGACTGGCAAATGAAGAATTTCGGGACGGCATTCTCCTACCTATTGCCAAAAAAATTGGCTTATTTGTCGTGGATGAAGCTCATTGTATCTCGGACTGGGGACATGACGCCCCGACTATCGACGCATTGTCCGCATTTTACAGGCCCTGCCCCAGAATATTCCCGCCCTCGCAACTACCGCCACAGCTAACAACCGCGTCGTTGATGATATCCTAGCGCAACTAGGGTCCTCTCTGCGCCTATCCAGAGGTCCTCTAATTCGAGAAAGCTTACAACTGCAAAATATCTATCTTCCCAGTGCTGCCGCCCGCATGGCCTGGTTAGCAGAACATCTTCCCAATATCTCCGGTAGTGGCATTATTTACACCCTCACGGTTAGAGATGCCAAACGAGTTGCCGATTGGTTGCAGACTCAGGGAATTGATGCTCAAGCATACCACAGCAAGCTAAAAGAAGAACGGGAGGAATTAGAAGATCAACTGCTGCACAATCGCATCAAAGCCTTAGTTGCCACCACGGCTTTAGGCATGGGTTTTGATAAACCCGATCTCGGATTTGTCATTCATTACCAACCATTAGGTGAAGAATATCGAGATGTTTTACAGACTGAAATTCAGGATAATAAGCCTAGTATTTATGCAACTGTTTTACCATTGATTCTCGATCGGTTAGATCGACCATTAGATGACAACTCTCTTGCAAAGGATCTGGATGTCCAGGTTGGACAGATGCGGAAGTGGTTGAACAGAGCCGTGGCAGAGGGTAAAGTAATAAAAACTAAGAACCCAGTGAGATATGTTGTCAATGGTTCAGCTATTCAATTGTCTCTGTTAGAGGAATAGCATTTTGTTAAATATGCGGCAATTAGTTGAAGATTATGCTATTATTCAGTTTTAAATCACATCTTGCACCAATCGCTTCGGACCCGCCTCCGTTGAAGACCGGAGGCTAAAAGCTCAAGTGAACTAAAGTTGACTAAACGCTTTCTCGATAAGGTAGAGAGTCTGTTTTCAACCGACTTTAGCTATTAGCCGTGGGTTTAACCCACGGCGGGCCAAGAGGCTAATTGACTTCCATAAGGTAGAAAAAACCGGTTTCTGGCCCCTACAGTACGACCTCCGTTATCAACGGGTTTTGACCACACCCGATAGCGAAGGCGGGCTAACAGCGAAGAGAAGGAATTATGGGAATATTTCGGCAAGGCGCTGCTGAAGCATCTCGGGAAATTTAGCATAGTATTTTTCATGTCAGAGGAGAAAATTCTCAATCTGGTTGTCCGATTGAATTGGAACCTCTGATGGATCGACTGATCGAAGATTTACCTGGTTATGCTAATCGCGTCATGCAGCGCAATCGTAACGGGGGTGACTCTTTTCGATCGAGTAATGTGATTTTAGCAGGACGTGCTGAGTTTGAGCCTTTACCTCTTAGTCCTGGTAAACCGATTCCAGAAGATCCGCGTCAAGTCTTTATTACTACTCTGGAACGCACTTATAGTCGGAAAGATCGGGTGTTGGAAATTCAACACTTTCATTGGCTGTTTTTGACGAACACTCAGGATGGATGGCGCTTGGCTTTGATGTTTTCTAGTATTGATGGTGCTAGAGATGGACGCCCTCCTTCCCCTCCTCGGGAGAACAGTCGGGGAGCGATCGCCCAAGCCATTCATAACTGGTTGCGTGATTGTCGGGCCAGACGTCCCCCAGATGCGCGATCGTAGCCGGGAAATCCTTGGGAAAAGTGATGCCAAAGGTGGGGTGCAGTCAAAACCAGTTGGTAGGAGGCATCCCCGCCCGAACCCTAAAGGGCCCGGCGGAAGACGCCGGCTACATGAACAAAGCCCGCCTGCGCGGGCTATATATATGTATCTCGCCTCGGCACCTGGCTATCAACTACTTATGACCACACCCCCAAAGGTGGGCGATACCCACCCTACAAAATTGTCAAATAGGTTTCCGTGGAGCTGATGGGTAATGGTTTCAAAGTTTGATTTTTTAAGTCAATTTCTAAACCTAAGAATTCTAAAGGTATTACTCCTAGCAGCGCGTCGCGACCTCCGGGTAATTCCAAGCAATCGAAGATTCCTTCCCTCTCAAACATGAATATTTTGGCGTCTTGGAAAATTAGGACTTTCTCAATCCCTGTTGCTGTTGCTATGTCTACTTCTTTCAGGATTTTTAGTCCGAGTTGCGCGATCGCATCCGCCGGCAAATACAATGTTGTTGCTCTCCGGTCTGCCAATACATTTCTGAGCCTTATCGATCGGATTTGATCTGGTGAAATTATCCCATATTCTGCCCGAATTTGATCGGCTCGATTGATAATTGTTACAGTGGTGAAAACTTTGACTCTCTCCTTTTGGCTTTGTGCTTGCATGGTTGCCTCCTAATTGTCACATTTTGGGAGTGCGATCGCCCCTTGAACAAGAAACCGGGTTTCTGCGAGCACTTTGGCATGATTAGGGATATTTGGCAAAGAAACCCGGTTTCTGAGCCCCCACGCGATCGCCCCCCGAACAAGAAACCGGGTTTCTGCGAGCACTTTGGCATGATTAGGGATATTTGGCAAAGAAACCCGGTTTCTGAGCCATTACGCGACCGACGTTCTCGGTCAATAAACAGGGTTTTTTTGGTCCTAGCATTTCTATCTCATTATACTGCTACAACTTGCCGATCGCCTTCAGAACTTGCAGCAGTTGTCTGGTGCGATCGCCTTCAAAAAAGCTGATAATTGGCATAAATTGATAAGTAGGAGGATTTCCCTGTTGGATATAGACAAAGCGATAGTCTAAACCATTTGCAGTCAAGCCCCAAACCGAAGCTTGACTTTCTAGGCTTTTGAAGGCATAGGTGAGTAATTGGGGCAAACCTGTAGATTCCGCTACTGCGCTGTTTTTACTTTCTATGACCAAAATCCACAGAGGAGTATTACTTGCTGTAGATTTCTGCTTGTTCGCCGCGACGATATCAAAGCGCCCGGTAATATAGGTATCCTCATCATCAACATAAATTCGGGCAATATCTTCTTCAACTCTCAGCTTGATGGGGGGCTGGTTAAAACCGGCTAACCGCAATAATGGTGCAACCGCTATAACGCGCACCTGTCCTTCCGTGACTTTCCCCTCTTTCCAATAGGTGATCAACTCATTCTGGATGCGATCGAGTTCCTGTTGTTCGCTGTCAGTCAGGGGTTCTAGGGTTAACAGCGGGGTAAAGGAACCGTTGTATCGGGCTTGAAATCCGAGCAAGCGTTCCACATCTTGTAGAGAAAGCTTGCGAGCTTGTATTGTAGTCATAACATAGGATAAATTTGGAATTGTCATCATTATAGCTATTCTTGTCACTACTATGACATCGGTCCAGAAACTCAGTTTTGCTGTAATTACCGGGTTTATAGCTTCTTGAGGAGCAACGCTTTTGCCACCGGTCGATCGCCCCACCTCCATTAGTGTTATATTAGTTATACAGGTTGCTCATGAACTCTACCAGGTTTAGCACTAAAACCGATGCACGAAATAGACTCCAACAGATGGGACTCCCAGAAGCGCAAATATCTGCTGCCAATAGAGCCATAGGTCGTGCTACCGTTAATTCCACTATAGAACTGATTAAAGACGGGGAATTTGTTATAGTGCGCTTAGAACGTCCGGGAATTGACGGTCGCCAAGTCATGGAGTCCATTATAGATGCCACAGGTAATAAAATTAATCTTCAGAAGGCTTTTAATGCCTCTGATCGACTCGTTCATTTCGACCCCAAAACCCCGGTATCCCAAACAAATGTGCGAGAGGCACTTATACAGATGGAACTCTCAGAAACGCAAAGGGCAGTGGCCAATAGGGTTATCGAGCAAATCACCCCCGATTCCACAGTAGATATTACCAAAACAGGAGAATCTGTAACAGTCAGGATTTTTGCTCAGGGAATCATCACCGAAACTACTATAGATATCACTGGTCAAGAAATCGTCATCAGGAGAGAACAACCATGAAGCCAGAATCTACACCAACAAATGTTATTCTTGCCGTAATCAGGGGCGAACTTCCTTTGAGTACCTTATCAGAAGTAGGAGTTCCCGTGGCATTCACTGAGCAATCTTGCGAAGTGGAAACGGAAACATCACTCGTTGTTACCCCCTCTGCTAACGATATTGTCTGCGGTTTTATCGCCCACAAAGACCATCCCCATGACTTGAAACAATGGGCATCCTTTGTCATGGCAGCTTCACAGCTTGTGGATTTTGAGAAACTTGAGCTGCACGAAGACGGCGATCGCTTAATAGACGCCCTTTGGGATGCTAGTTTTGCAGGCAAGTTCGATCGCAGTATTATCCTGAGTCTGTCGTTGGTGGGCGGTGCCCACCCTACGTAAACTAGCAACGAGGGGGATATAATGAAGGTATCAGGGTGATGGTGGGCGGTGCCCACCCTACCAATTAGCCATTCACAATTCACCATAATTGCTGACTATTTCTTCTGCCTCCTGTTTTATCATCTCTACTAATTCCTCCGGTTTGACGACCTTCACTTTGCCCCCAAATCCTATTATCCAACGCTTCAAATCTACATCCCCGATCGACCATTTTGGTAATTTGACTTGGAACCGGTTCGGAAATTCCCGATCGCCACTTTTCTCTAGCGTATATAGCGGATCTCTCTCTTGGGTTACTTCGTTCGGACGCTTCGACATCTTCATCTGCTTTTTAGCAAAACGTTGATTCCCTTCGATGAAGAATTGGAATATTTGGTCCCCCATCCATAATTCTACTTTCATTTCTACTGATTTCCGCCGCTTCTGATCGAGATACTTCCTCTGATCTTCCGCACTCTTCCCGAGGAAGATTCCCGGACTTGCTGTATATAGCGTTGTCAGGCGATCGAGTGCTTGCTTTTGTTCGACGGGCGATCGCGTCTGTGATTTCTTGGACAACAAGCATAATTTATCCAGACGTTCAAATTCCAGCAATCCGGCTTTTTCTCCTGCTGTCACTTCATAACCCAGATACCACCCGATGTTATGAAACACAATTTGGATGGGATATGCTAGGAATTGCCCTTCTATCTGTCCGGCAAATCTTGAGGATCTGGGTCTTCTCGCTAATTCTAACAGTTCCCCGGCCAGAATTGCTTTCTCTAAGGTTTCTAAGTGCTTCGATAGGGCACTTTCTGGTAAGTTCTCCGGGTTGACTATGCCCCGATTGCCGATTACTCTGATCGGATCTCCTGCTTCTACTTCTAGCAGTTTACTCGCTTCTATCCGTTCCCGGAATTTTTGCAGCATCTCTACTGCTACGGGATCTTGCAAGTGCATCTTTTGCGACTGGATTAATCCGTATAATTTCTCTAGTTCCCATTTGGTAAAGATTCACGTGCCCACAAAATATCCTCGTTTCATGGGAAAATCTGAGATGATTCGATAGGGTTTTAATGCTTCTTGCACGTCCATTCTGAAGTTGTCTTGTTCCTTTACTGGCAATACTTTGTTCCTTACTAATTCTTTGATGAATTCTTCCTGTTTCCGATGCTTGAACGGGTGATGGGCTATGTAGCGAATTGTTTTCATTAACCTCCCGAATGGTTCTCGGTCTGAATACCGGTGACAAGGATAGTTTGAACCCGATGCCCGATCGCTTTCTTCCTTGATTTCCGCATCCACTTCCCGAGTCCTGGACGATCTCATCCTCGAATAGCTGTTCTCGAATTTTATCTGTAGAGACGATCTCGTGGCACGAACCTTCTATCTCTGCCAGTTGTTGGGCGAAGGTGGACTTGCCGCTGGCCAGTAGTCCGATCAGAAAATGATGGAATTGCTTATTGTTCATGTTTGTTCTGAATAGTTCTACTGCCTGCTATTTTCTAGTAAAGCACATTTACAGGATTTTGACCGGGCATTTCCCGCGCGTGACAATTATCAGCGAATGAGTCCAATATAGCATTTGTCAGTTATGTCCAGGGCACGGCATGTTGATTAATTGATTCCCCAATAATTATTAATCCGCGCTCCGCCGTGCCCCTACACATGAATTTGCGATCGCGTTGCCTATATTTATATGATATGCGATCGCACTATGCTATAATAAATATGTAGCAAAAATATTGGTGGTTAAGGATTAATAATTACGGTCCGATAACTGCCGAAGGAGAGATGACGAGATTCATTTACGACCAATTTCATAAAGATTATCTGGACGAGTTCCTGAAATGCTGTGGGGAAGTCCAGATAGATATGAGGGTGCCCTCAGAGGTGAGGGAAATAGATGTTTGGTTTGTGCCCAACCCGGAAAAATCAGCACAGCGCCAAACTTTGGGATTGCTGGGAAGAATGGCGGCCACTAGCGCGATATTTGAACCATTCCATAGTGCGGCAACGGCAGATGAAATCTGTGATTGCATGGTCAAGTTGCGAGATGTTTGTCGCCAGGAACAGCGATCGGGCCGTCGCCAAGGCCAGAAGGGAACGGAGTTACCCAGATTATGGGTGCTCACCCCCACTGCATCGACAGCACTGTTATCTGAATTTGGTGCTAAACTTGATAAAAGTTGGCTATCGGGAGTCTATTTCCTGCCAAAAAAATTGAGAACGGCGATTGTGGTCATTCATAAGTTACCATATATCCCAGAAACACTTTGGTTGAGGCTCCTGGGTAAGGGTCGGATACAAACTCAGGCAATAGACGAACTCAAGGCCCTGCCACCAGAGCACCCGAACCGGGAGATGACGCTGAAGTTGTTGTTAAACTTTCATCAAAATTTGTCCGCACGTCAAGATTTGGATTTAGTCGGGAGGAAGTTTGTTATGCAATTAGCACCTCTTTTGGACATGCAATTAGAAGAGAAATTGCGCGAAGGCATCCAGCAAGGTATCCAGCAAGGTGCCCAGCAAGGTGCCCAGCAGGAACGTCGCCTGACGATCGAGAATTTGTTGAAATTTCGCTTTGGTGACATAGATGCTTCCCTGGTAGGCTTGGTCGAACAAATATTGGCTTTGTCTTCAGAAGATTTTGCTCGCTTGATTATGGAATTGCCTCAGTTGTCCCGATCGGACTTGGTGTCCCGTTTGGCTTCACTTGACGATTAGTTAACTTTGGGGCAGTTTTTGCATGGGAGATCGCCTGATTTATATTGGCGATCTCCTAATGAAATATTCCGCACAAAATCTGCTAAAAATTCAGATTTCGTATTTTTACGCACGTCAAGATTTGGATTTAGTAGGGAGGAAATTGGTTATGCAATTAGCACCCATGTTGGATATTCAATTAGAAGAAAAATTGCGCGAAGGAATTCAGCAAGGCATCCAGCAAGGCATTCAGCAAGGCATTCAGCAAAGCATTCAGCAAGGTGCCCAGCAAGAACGTCGTCAGACGATCGAGAATTTGTTGAAATTTCGGTTTGGTGACATAGATGCTTCCCTGGTAGCTGTGGTCGAACAAATGTTGGCTTTGTCTTCAGAAGATTTTGCTCGCTTGATTATGGAATTGCCTCAGTTGTCCCGATCGGACCTGGTGTCCCGTTTTGATTCACTTTCTGATTAGTTAACTTCGGGACCGTTTTTCCCTGGGCGATCGCCCGATCGATCTTGGCGATCGCCCAATTTACTGTACGCTACCAGACATGCGATATTTTGATGTTGTCCCCACGGCGGATATTGATTGATGCAATTACCCGATAATTAATTGATGCTGTCCCGGGGCACGGCGTTTGTTGATGGGTGTGGTCAAAAACAGTTGGTACGGGGATATCCTCGCAGGGTGCTATAAACGATCAACGGGTTTTGACCTTTGTTGATTGATGCAATTACCCGATAATTAATTGATGTCGTGCCCCTACATCTATACATGAATTTACAAATTTACAATTTGGGCTATCCCATGACATTTGCGAGGGCCAAGTGTACGGCATCCATAAGATTATCGGTAAAGATGATAATGTGGTGACCGCAGTACACCGGATACCTGCGATCGCACTATCAACGGTATCCCAAAATACATGCGATCGCGCTGTTTGTATGTTAATTGATTCAATTACCCGATAATTAATTGATGCCGTACCGCTACTGGATATATTTATTGGCGAACGGTCTGTTATAAAATTGATTCAATTACCCGATAATTGATTATAACCAAACCCGTCACGGATATGGGCGATCGCATGACATTGGCGAGGGCCAATTAGCGGTACGGCATCCATAGATTATCGGTAAAGATGACAATGTGATGACCGCAGTACACCGGCCACGTGCGATCGCAACACTGTCTTCGGTTTCCATTAATTCCCGTCCCCAGCGAGTGGGGACGGCCGTAGTCAGTGTTGAAGTCGTCAAAATGACGCTCGTTTCCATTAATTCCCGTCCCCAGCGAGTGGGGACGGGTTAAGCACATAATAGACAAGTACCGGCATTCAAGAACTTTCCATTAATTCCCGTCCCCAGCAAGAACTCAGTCTGTCCAACTCTAAAATGATGACGTTTCCATTAATTCCCGTCCCCAGCGAGTGGGGACGTACCTCAAACTGTCGGATAATTCCTAAAATGTGACGTTTCCATTAATTCCCGTCCCCAGCGAGTGGGCACGCTGGTCGAGATTGTACATCCATATCAGTATAGGAAAAATCTCATCTTTTGTCAAGCTCTATGCAAATTTTCCCTGCAACTGCCACATTAATAGAACACTTCTACTAATTTGGCCTTAGCGTTTCCATTAATTCTACTTAGCCGGCGAACGGAAAAATACATATTTGGCAACTATTTACGATCTGGCACCGGTAGGTTCCCAGATTTCCTCCGGTTCCAGCGCTGTTTCTTGCAGACCCTGGGAAGGGGCGATCTGCCTGGTAATCACCGGCAGTTAGACGGGCGCTCGGGGCTTCACCCACCACTGGCAGTTATCCAGCGCTACTTCGCCTGCAATCTTTCTGTATCCTATCCCCGATCAATCTCCCATGTCAAGCATTTCCCGCGCACGACGAATTCGATCTCAGTATAGTTCATCACAGTTACAGCGCGATCGCTCTCATGTCAAGCATTTCCGGCGCAGGACGAGTACCCAGAAACCCGGTAACTCCGGCGAAACCGGGTTTCTTAATTCTTGCAGGGTGCGGTCACAAGTAGTTGATAGTCAGGTGCATCTGGTGAGGCATTCTAGCCCGCGCAGGCGGGCTTTGTTCATGTAGCCGGGCCCTTCAGGGTTCGGGATCCTACCAACGGGTTTTGACCACACCCATTCTTGCATCTCAAGGGCCATTAAAAGGCCATAATTGCAGGTAATGGTCAGCATTATCCTTCAACTCCCTGAGATACTCCCGACGCCGATTTGCACTCGCCCCAAATACGGTCACTACCTGATATGGACCTAAATCGGCAATCAAAACTGGAGAAGGATTGCTGTTGGCATCGCCACATAATTCCCGATAGAACGTATGATTGCCTCGATCTGCGAGTCGGTGCAATATCCTTAAGGCTAAAGGTTTATCCTCATCAGTAGGATCGAAATCCCGATCGCCCCGACAAACAACAATCCGACAATCATTGCCCACGAACTCCCGGAACCGCCCAGTAGCAGAACGGGGGTTATTAGGAGAAAGTGATCGCCCGGAAAGTAGTGCCAGGGCGTGATAGAACCCCTGCAATTTTTCCCGGAACAATACCTTAAACTGAGGCAGGGCATCTGGCAAATCCGGCCAATCCCATTCCTGGGATCTTACTAATGTCGCCCGCAACTGACAACCGCGATAGTAAGGTTTGCTATTGCGCTTATATTTAGGTCGGCGGGCCCCTTGTCCCACGCCGCCCAGGTGAAAGGCCAACCAAGTCAAGTTACAGAACAACTCACGAACCGCATCTTCCTTTTCTGTAGCTATTCCCTCCGAGAAACTCAACTGCAATCTTCCCTGCTGAGATAAACATTGGCGATCGTTCTGTTCTTGACGGCGGGGTTTCGGACTTTTGACTTCCTCCACCCGACATTTTATCGCACCTTGCTTCTGGGGTTCAATGGCCCCAAATAACTCCTGTTCCAGGCGATCGCGCACTTCTTTACAGTCGAGAACCCCCAAGGCCAAAGCCCGAAACCAATAGCGCAGCATGGACTTCAGCGCTGGGGAACGGACTTCTGCTTCCCTCTCCCGATTATAGCGTTGTCGCTGACGGTCCCATGTAAGATGTTGATAGCTGTGAATCAACTGTCCCGTCAAGGTAAAACTAACTTGTAAGAAAGGTTTTGGCGGTGTATAACCCTTTATTTGCATTTCCCCATAACCCGAGTTCACCTGAGATCCGATACCCCCCTGCAAACCTTGTATTAACCAGCTTTTTACCAGATCGAATGTCCGATCGTCACAGCGCATGGTACGCCGCAAACCCACCAAAAAAGTCGTTTTTTTCAGAGACAAAAACAAATTGGGGTTAGGCGCATAGGTCTGTTCCGACTGTTCCCACTTCCAGATACTATTGGCAATATCGATCGCCAACCCGCCTTCCTGCTGTCCCCAAGTTTTCCCCAAAGGATAAGCATCCAGAAAAATCACCTTACCCGCCTGATGTTCCTCCGGCGCATCCAGGGAACCCAAGCAACTTTCTACCTCCGCTTCCGATGTTTCTCCCAGACCCCAAGCGCGGGCCACTCCCCGCAAACTGCTAGCAGGAATATAAGGCATTCCCGCCGCATCAAAAGCAGGAAGTAGCATATCTTCGGGACCTATCATTCCCCCCACGCGCACCCGCCAAGTGCATTTTACTTCAAAAGTACGATCCGCAATTAACTCAGTAGCGTCATTTCGCACCTGAAAATATTGCTGATAATTCCGGTACTTACCCACCGCCTTTTGCAACAGAATCGCCTTCGTATCATTATCATGATTATCCTCTAATGTGGGCGATCGCATCCAGCGTATATACTCCACAAAACTCGCATGATTATCGAGTCCCAGTGAGTTTTTCTCCCGCAGAAACACATTATTCATTCTTTTTCACCTCCCTTAATATCCCGATAAATAGCATCCGCCCAAAAGCTGAATTCTCGGGCCACGGCCAAAGCAATACCAGTCAGTCCCAAATACTCATTCATTCCCATCTTATTCAGGGTCTCGATCCCATCACTACTCGCCAACTTTAAGTTGTTATTTTTCGTCACGTCTTCCAAACATTCAAAGAAACACTCCAACATTGCCCGTTTTCCCTCCTGATTTTCCTCCGCCCTTTTCGCTAAGGAAGGTTTTTCATTACCCCAATCATTGTACGACATCTCCTCGGCCCGCAAACGCATCAACCCCCAAGTCATCAAATAGGTATAAAGTTCTTGTGCTTGACTTTTTTGCTCTCGCAAGCGTTTATCATAGTCCTCCTTTTTCACTGTTCCACATTCTTTAGCCACATCGTAACTTTGGCGCAAGTCCCGCAATTTCTCGTAAACCGGCTTATTAATGCTGCGCGGATCGAAAGCCTCGATCGCCGATTCTTCCTGTAATTTATTACTCATCATTCTACCTCCTATCTTATCTATTTAATAATCTCTAGCCCGCGCAGGCGGGCTTTGTATGTGTAGCCCCACCCTTTAGGGTTGGGGCGGCGGGTTGGGGCGGCGGGTTGGGGCGGCGGGTTGGAGCGGCGATGGCTAAGACATCCATTGTTTAACAAACCCCCGTCCCAAACTTTCCTGTCCGCCCAACTGCAAAACATCACGTCCCTTTAATAACTCTTGAAAATCCTCATCGTAAGGCTTCTGCAACTCCTTAAAATCATCATCATAATCCAGGCGATCGATTTTCGTTTGGGTGGTCAGGCCCCAAGAGAAGTACATCAGGGCGTCAGGGGGAATAGCTTCCTCATAACGAAAGCTGCCATCAGTAACCACCTTATGTTCATTTAATTTTACCTTAACTTGCCGCCACAAACTCATTTCAATCAAAGTTTCGCAATAGCGATTGGGAACCACCAGCACCTGCTTAATGCTAGTTTCTCCCGGGACAAAATCTTCCCAAGTCTTCCCCTGGGGAAAATCCTTTAACTTGCTTCCCGGAATGGAAGCATCTTTCAGATAAATCGTCCCCTTCTGATCCAGATTACTACTCAATTCGGCCACATCAATCTGTTGACCAAACTGCAAGCGACTCCAGCGTTCCAACAGCAGGGGACAGCTAATCCAAATTAGCCCGTGACTGATGGAAGAAATAGGAATCCATAAAAGCGAAGCATCTCCGATCCAAATACTCCCCTGTTCCAAATTTCCCAAGGTACTATTGGTAGCGATTTGATAATCCTCTACAAACCCCCGATCCTGAATATCCTTCAAGTCCGGTCCAAACAACCGAATGCGACGAATTCTGGCTTTAATGCTAGCATCTTTATCTTCTCGATCGCAATCAACTTCCGCCCGCAAGCGTCCTCGGATACTACTGGAAGGCAGATAGGGAAAATTAGTATGAACTTCCCGGGCGATACCCACAACATTACCTTCCTGACTGGCCCCACCAGTATGGAGTGGCGAAAGCAAATACAGATAAACTAGATTAGTCTTCATTTTAATTACCCCACAAAAGCATTCCGTAATGTAACTTCCTGAACGTCTCTAACCAACTTCCTCCCTCACTGGGTAACAAACGAGCATCCGATGCTGGTAGACTATTAAATTTAAATAAATAGACTGTACCCGGTGGCACGAAAGCCCGTTGGGGAAGCAAAGCAAATTCTGGATCGCCCGTCTCTTGCCCACCCACCGACAGTTTGCGTCGGATCTGGGAAACCCCGCCCCAAAGTAAGGCCCGATCGCTCACACAACCGGCCAAACAACCATTCCAGTAACTGGGATAAACTCCATATCTTAAAGGTTTACCTTCCTCTTCTATTAACCCCAACCCCGGAGTCAGCAAATACGCAAACTTGCTCGATTCTTTCCTAGTTTCATGTTCTTTTAACTCCTGCCATTGCTGACTAAACTGATAATTTTTATCCAGCAAATCAACCATAACATGGTGTCCTTCACCACCCAAGCGCACCACATTAGGAGAGTTTAATTTTTCGCTAATTCCGGCCACCAGACGCCAACCGGGCTTTAAGCGAATTGCCACCTCCGTAAAATAGCCCTCTTCATCTTTCACCTGTCGTTCGCCAGACTTCATTTGAATGTGAGGTAAAACTTGCACGCCCCAAGGCTCTTCGTGAAAATCACACTTGTTTGTAGGCGGTTTTCCCTTCAGGTAGGCACTCAAAGCCGTGGCCTTAATCCAACTATGAGGACGCCCGCAAATAAATTCCTTATCATTTAATTTGGGCGGCACCATGGGCGGCAAACTGTTATCATCGTAGAGGATATGCTGCCAACCTTGATCCTCAGAATGCGGTTGTAAGCGGGTAGTGCTTTTCCAGTTATTTGTTTTTCCGGAAAAATGATCTCCCTCCTCTCCCTCCTCTACTGAAGACTTAAGACAAACGGCAATTAAATCTTTAGGGGTTGGCAACCACAGGGTCTCCTCGGCATCCAGTAAAAAGGGTCCGTAAAACTCCAAATTTCGATTTAGTCGTTGTTCCTTTGTACCGCGGTAATTTAACAGAGACCGCAGGGCGTGAAACACCGTCGAAGGCAGGGGAGGAAAAATTCCTTTCGCCCAGGAACCCTCCCCGGGAACGAAGGGTTTCGACTCCCGAAATAGCAATACATCTAAAGGATCGATCGCATACCACCAAAATTCATTCATTGCCCATTTCTCCCTAATGCCACTTTTCCGCGCGCATCTCGCTTTTGTAATAGCCCGCGCAGGCGGGCTTTGTTTGTGTAGCCGGACCCTTTAGGGTTCGGGCGTTATCGGTAAGTTACAACGGGATGCACCCAATTTTCCCGTTGTAACTTTTTCGCCACCCAGAAAGCACTAAAGCGCAATAGCTTGCCCAAATCATCGGCATTAATATCCAAAGGCGGTTTTTCCTCGGGATCTTGGCGTTTTTCCCAAGCCCATTTTTCCCATGCCTCCAACCAATTCAGCAAGGCATCCTTTACCTGGGAAGAATCTGTATTTTGCCCCAATTCGCTTTTATCCCAAATTACCTCTGCTGCTTTACAAAATAGCAGATCGCATTCTGTCACCATTCCTCGGCGGGGCAGTTCCTCCACCAGGCGATACAGCATCGGACTAATATCCCGTTCGGGCGTTGCATGGTCGATAAAATGCCACCAAGACTCCAGTAAATGTCCCTTCATTAACGCTTCTAAAACATTGCCGCCGCCATAGATTACCCGGAAGCAAAGTCCATCTTTCCCCGGTAACTTCTTGGCCCGGTCTTTCTCCGCAGTCCAGAGAGTTTCTAGTACCGTGGGCAGGGGAATGCTTTTATAGGCGATGACAATCCCCACACTCATGGTAGCATCTTTGCCCATCGTAAACAGAGGCCGATCGGGCAATCCTTTGCCTGCAATATTTTTTGCTTGCCAATAGCCCCCTTTATTATCGAACTCTTTTGCTGGATCTTGACTGCCACACCAAGCGGCCCGCAAAGAAAGCAAATATTCCGGCAAATCTTCCAAAGGCAATAAAGCCATCACATCATCGCCACCGCTGTAAACTACTTTACCACAAAAACGCTTTTCCGTAAGATAGGGAACCAGGCGATTGGAGAAATCTAACAAAGCGCGGTTGAGTCCCACGTGAGTAGCCGGTCCCATGCGCTTGCGAGTTGCCAGCAGTTCGTCCCACTTCTCAGCATTTTGAGACTCTTCCGATACTTGTTCTTTAACGATATACTGTTCGTACTCCTTGAGCTTGTTGCCAGAAACATATTTACCCATCCCGTCCCCGTCCGCAAGGGCGATCGCCCACCAATCAGCAGGAGAACCGTCATCAAAACCACTGTTTTGGTGAGCTTGCTCGACCAAAGACCGCAGAATGTTAACTTCTTGTCCCTCCAACCCCATATCCTCAGCTAGCCACTTGCTGGAGAACATAACCCCATTGTAATCTTTTCCGTTATCACCCGTGGGATTAATGATACTATCAGTTTTGGTAATCTGAAAAGGACGCCCGCGCGTGCGCGATCCAAAGGCATTTTTATATTCGGGCAATTGGTCTTTAATTAGTTTAGCGAGATTTTGCCAGTATTTTCTAACCAATTCAGGATTATCCCCGGCAAATTTAGCAGCAGCAATAGAACTGAGATTGGGAAAGCGAATTAACCGTTCGTAGTACAGGTCTGGTGTTATCTGAAATTTGTCATACCCGATCGCCCGTCGATCTTCCTCATCCAACAGAGCGTCAGATGCTGCTTCCTTCTTAACTTCAATACCCAAAGATGCCGCCACGCCACCATACTGCCAGGCCATGCGCTTAGTAAGTTCCAAGGCATTCAGCTTTTCCGAACCATTAAACAAACCGGGATAAACATCAGCCATCACCCGCCAAAAAATGCCCATAGAGCGAGCAGGCATTCCGGCCCCTTCTCGAAATTTATCGTAATGCAAAAAAGGATGTAAAGCAGTAAACTGACCCGAAAGAGTAGAACGTTCCCCTGGTGCGACAGCAATTTGCCAAGAGCGAGTATTTTTCACAGATTGAATTAACTGACCTGTACGGGCCTGTACGTTTCCCCACCAGGTGCCCACATTCAGAGTCTTATAAGCCTTTTCCTCAGCCTCAGTTGGGGTAGGTCCGGAACGACTGGGCGCGATCTTTTCCGTGTTCTCCTTCCAGTCTGGATCGAAAGGAAAATCTATCTGTAAAGCTTGTTCGGGGTTACCCAAAGGGACAGCGGTCCAGTAACTCTGCCAGGTATTTTCTATTTGAGCGGACCAGAGTTTATTCCACTCCCAGCATCCTCCTTGTCGTAACTTCTTCAATTCAAATTCAATTTGCTCGCGCACCTCATCAGAAGAGTCCGCGTACCACTTATTGAGGAAATTATCTGTATTTTTTGCCCATTCCATCACCTCAAATTTTACATGTTCTCGCACCTTCTCGGCAATGGACTGCCATTCCTCTCTGAGGCGCTTTCCCAAGTCCTTCCCCAATTCTTTTGCGGCATCTTGTCCCGGCACCAGGGCAGTAATCACATTAGGAAAACCAGCGGTAGATAAGCTAGTTGACGTGCCAGAGTTAAAGCGATAGACCGGCGTTTTGCCGTTGCTATAATTGCTAAAAACATTCTGAAATGCGACATGGTTTGGAAACTTCCGAAGAATGAGGGCATCAATAATTTCCTGGCTCCAAAGGGAAGGAGTAATCACGGCATCAGGTCCGTATTTTTCAGCTATATACCAACAAACTTTAGCACTGAGGTAGTGCAGCATATAGGAACCAGCCCAGAAATCCAAGAATTTACGGGAAGCTTGGATAAACTCCTGCACCGGTGAAAAGGTGAACAATAACAAGTAAGGGTGTTTGTGGTCATCGCCCGATCGCCATTCTGGAGGAAACAAAGCTCCAGTAATAGCGGAAACGGTAGCCCGATAAGAATACTCTGGACAGTCAGGAATAATTTGATGAGCTGGTTTCAGTAAAGCATGAGGGTGATTTTGGGCGATAATTTCCGGATAAAACCGCCAAAACCACCAAAATACTTTTTCCGGATCGGCTTCAGAGAGGATGTCCTGAATGGCCGTTTCGAGACCGGAAGATGGATTTATTTCCTGGGATTGACCGCTGATGGGATGTTTGATGATAGTATTATCTTGACCAGCAGCATGGCCAATTTCTTCTAAGTTTACCCGATCAGAGGATGACGCGATCGCCTCTGATAAGTGTAATCTAGAAGAGTCAGAAGCGCTTTCCCATTCCGACCACCACTCGCTTAAACGATCGGAATCACAATGAGCGGAAAATTTTTCCGCTCGCAAAAGAGCGTAAAGTTTACGTTTATAGAAGTCACTCATGTTTATAGTTGGATAGGGTGAAAATCAAATCGAAACCCACGCGGTGCTGCGGTTAGGACCGGTCAGAGCACTTGCGTATGTGCTATTTATAGCCTATCTTAGCTGGAAAAGCATGGCAATGAATTTGGCGCGAACGACAATTTTCCTCTAGAACTGGCAGAAGTTCAACGGCAACAGCATCTGAATGGTTGGGTTTCGTGCTGATATTGCCAAAAGCTTGACAAAGTCGAGGAATCAGGTTATCATGGATAAAAGACCTCAAAAAAGGATCCAAGCCCATGAACATATCTCTCACACCGGAACAGGAGAAATTTATCGATCGATTAGTTGAGAGCGGCAAATACATATCTGCCAGCGATGCAGTCAGTCAGGCCGTGAGACTGCTACAGGACCGCTATATCGTCTACCAGGGGCGTCTTGCCGAACTGCAAAAAGAAATTACCATTGGCATTGAGGCTTCAGAACGAGGAGAAGTATTTGATGGCGAAGAAGTCTTTGCCGAACTAGATCCCGAAATACGAGCGCCTTAGCGAGTATGGAGAGGAGAGCACTCTTGCACCACCAGACTATGTAACTCGACAGACGCGATCCACGGTGCGATCGCGTCTAGAAAATTACGCAACCAAGCGTCACGGGAAGATTTTCCCAAGGCGCTGCTGAAGCATCTCGGGAAATTTGGCATAGTATTTTTCATTCAAAGGCGATGGATGGGGCAGAGGTAACAGCGTCACTTGCTTTTCATGGGGCTGTCTGAGGTTATCTACGGCTTTCAGGGTTACTTGCAAGCTGGCAGTGTAGCGCTCGTCCCGTTGGAAAAAGCCAGTCACTTCTCTTTTAGCGCCATAGGGAATAAACCATTTGCAGGCTTCAGTCCCCAGGGTAATGATTTGATTTCCTTGCCAGTGAATGACCAGCAGACGCTCGATAAAAGGACGAAATCTATTTTTGACGCCAGCTAGATAGGCTTTATTACCAGGGGGTTTGTAAGGTACAGTGTTAGTGAGGAGGACGTGGTCGCAGACAGCTAACAATTCTTCATTTTGGCTGGACTCTTGGTGATAAACGGCGCGGTAAACCCCCTGACGCACTAACCGGCCAGCGGCACCGTATAGCGGTTGACGGGCGTGAACTTCATCTTTGCCGAGATCCCGGCCAAAAAAGCACAACTGACTTGCCAAATTGCCAGCATAGAGAATAGGCTGAGTTGGTTTTAAGTTGGCAGCCTGATATACTGGTTCGTCGATGGGAAAGCTAGTACGTTCCGCTTCGGACTGGATCTGGGCAATTAATTGTTCGATCGCGTAGCGTGCGCGCAGCGCAATCGATGTCTCCGGAGTAGTGCGAGTAGCGGAGGGTTCCCTGCGCCTGCTCTCCGGAGACATCGAAGCAGATGTTGCTGGTGCTGCGGGAGAGCTAAAATTTGAGCGGTCAAACAGACTCAGTTGTTCTTCGTTAGTCATGAATTTCAAGAGCAAGTATGATTCGATCGGCCCGAAAAATCGACTCAGAGCGGCAAAAATGAGCCAAAATAGAAATAAGTCCATCTGGTGCCAAAGCTTATGTTACCTGATTTTAGATTTGCCGATCGCCAGGATGCCGGACAGCAGCTAGCTGAAGTAGTTGCCGTCCAGATCGCCCAGTTGCATCAGGCTGGGGGAGCACCGCCCCGCACAATTGCTTATGCCCTACCTCGGGGGGGTTTGCCAGTTGCCGTGCCGATCGCCCGGACTTTGGGTTGTCCTCTGGATGTGGTGGTGGCGAAAAAGATTACCAAACCCCAAAATCGGGAGTTAGCTATTGGTGCGGTGACTGCCTGCGGACAGGTAATCTGGTCTACACAACTCGTTATAGATGAACCTAGTTTACAGGAAATCCAGCGGCTGCAAGCCCAAGAGAAAGCAGTATCTCAACTGGGCCAGCTTGCCCCTAACCGCCCTGCTATATCCCTTGATACGGGCGAGATCCTATTAAATCACTCCCCATTGCCCAAACAGGATCTGAGTCCGACTGGGGCGATCGCCCTTTTAGTTGATGATGGCATTGCTACGGGGATGACGATGGCAGTAGCGATTAAGGCCCTGCGACTGCAAGATCCCGCCCAAATCTGGATCTGTGCGCCGGTGGCACCCAAGAGATTGCTGGAAGAACTGCACGACTGGGGCGATCGGGTGATTGTTTTAGCCACTCCGGAACTTTTCGGTAGTGTCAGTCGCTTTTATGCCTCCTTTCGGCAGGTGCAGATGAAAGATGCCCTTGCTTGTCTGGAAAAACAACTCGATTGGCTGTTAAAATAATAGATGATTGTAGGTTGGGTTTCCGCACGAAACCCAACCTATACATGTGATGATGTTGTCTATTTATCTCTATATCAGATGGTGGATCGATGGGGAGCATCTCACTTTTGCATTTGTATTTGCGAATGGCAAAGAGCTAATTGCGTATACGCAGTGCGCGCAGCGCTATGGCGAATTGAAAATGGAGCAATTCTGATTTTTATTCAGTATTTTCTCTTCTCAATTTTCAATTTTCAATTGCTCAAGAAGCAAAAGTAAGATGCACGCGGTCGTGTCTATCGAAGGTGCCCCTTACAGGGGTATGTTTTTTACATTTCAATTTGTCTGAGGGGGTGTAAACCTCCAGATCGAAGGGATAATTTTCTAGACAATTAATGACATAAATTTGTTCTAACTCCCCCACTCCCCCTCACTTGCAGAAGGTAAATATTAAAAACATACCCTTGAAAGGGGCGGTGCCCACCTTACAAATTATTAATCAATCAATGCTTCCACATCCTGTCGGTAGGCGAGCAAGGCGTGGTTTCCCTTCTGCTCTTTTAAGAGAGGAAGGATAACATCAGATATTTCTGGGGACACGATCGTCTTGAGCTCAAAATTGCTATTATAGCCAGGGATATCACCCATGCGTTTGCCGTGAGAGCCTTCTCCTTGCACTTGATTGATGGTATATCCGGTGATACCTTGCTGTTTCAGTAACTTGACTATCCTTTCTCTCAATACCGTCTCGCTAATGATGGTAAGCAAAACTGCGGGTTTGACGGGGGTTACTACCGTTTCGGAAAAATCGGACATAGGATACTCCACTATCATAGGTTCTCTATTTAGTATCCGCTATCAACTCCACGAGATTTGATAAGTTTTATTACAGGGTGATCGATCTCTGGTACGATATAAGTATGAAAACACGCCAAATCATCAAATTCTGGGCTTACTCACTGTCCATTATCCTCCTGTGCTACCTGCCAGTCCATGCCCAGGAAGTCAAAAACCCCCTACCAGAAATGCCAAACTCCCGTTCGCGTAGCGTGCGCACGCGCAGGCCCCCTCCGCTGCGCGAATCGCAGATATTACGGGAACTAGGGAGGGCAGATGTGGTCTATCTGGGGGAAAATCATGATAGTTTTGAGGACCATCAAGCCCAGCTAGAGATTATTCAACAACTAACCCAAAAAAATGGTAAGGTGGCGATCGCCCTAGAGATGTTCCAGCGCCCCTTTCAAAAGGCGATCGACGATTATCTGGCAGGTAAGATAACAGAAACCCAGTTGGTCGCCCAAACCGAGTATCAGGAAAGATGGGGTTTTCCTTGGAAATATTATGCGCCCATTCTCCGCTTTGCTAAGGAAAATAATTTACCGGTATTAGCCATTAATACACCCACAGAAGTCACCTGGAAAGTTGCCTGTTCTGGTTTAGAAGTCCTGACTCCTGAAGACAGGCAGTATATTCCGCCTTTGACAGAAATTAGAACTGATAACGCTGCCTATCGGCAAATGTTGCTAGATGTATTCCAACAGCATCAAGCAGGAGGGCACGGGAATAGCGATCGCTTTGAGCGGTTTTTTCTCGCCCAAGTTCTCTGGGATGAGACAATGGCAGAAGCTATTTCCCAGTTTATCGCAGCTAACCCAGATTATCAAGTTGTCGTCCTCGCGGGGCAAGGTCATATTGTTTGCGGACATGGCATTCCGACGCGCGTGGCGAGAAGGTTAAATTATCGTCCGCTGGTGCAGCGTTCTGTCTTGCTAAGGGATGAGGATTTAATAACTTATCAAAGTTCACCTGGCTGTGGCTAATTTTAGCGCCACGCTGGGTTGACACTTTATTAAGGTGGTATATTAGAATGAGAGTGCCTTATTACATTAGCACCTCAAAAATCAATGAGCCTTAACCGCGTATTTAACAACCCCGAGGCACGAGTTCCCGATACCGTGCCTATGGCCGAACTTACGGGTGATCGCTACCGAGGTGAAAATGGACACGATCGCCACCGGGCCGGAGATGGAAACAATTTCCTCTTCGGGCGTGGTGAAGACGATCTCTCACCGTCGTCTTTTGAGCAAAATATAAAATTTTCTTCCAAAAACTGTTCATTTGTGAATTTGGATTTGTGAATTTACAACTGACAAACTCTGAATTTGTGACCTAATTCACTGCTTTTTATCGCCACCTAGATAATTTGGGCGAGTGGTCCGAACTATATATGAAAGAATGCCCAGGATAGATTCCAGATTTTCCAGATAATGTTCGCCTTGTTCAATATAAACAGTAGTTGCTTCTAATCGCAGGAATTTCCAAATACTGCCTGTAGTTACGCTACCATAAATACAAGGAATCTCCCGATTTTTCGGGCCGCTGTTTTGATTTAATACTTGAGCTGCTATCATTTCGGCAATACATTGAGCCATGCCCGATTTTATATTATCATTTTTAGCTTCCACAATAGTTACCACTGGAGCATTAATGGATAATAGTTCGGGAGAATGACTGATGATAAAGTCACATCTGCCGTTGAGTCCCCGACTTTTATCCACGGTAAATTCTGAACCAGAGAATATACTTATTTGGCGCTGAAAACTCTTCCGCAGATCGACGAGAATGGGAGCAACAATCAATTCAGAACGGGCTTTTTCCGTGTCAACTCCCAAAGCAAGAGGAATATTTTCTTCTAGGATATCTCTGAGCAAGGGGCTGGGCTTGACCGGTTTGATTGCTTGAAATAGTGCCACTTGCTCCTGAATAGTCAAGTTGAATTGACTTTTTAGTTCCTCTAGGGTAAATTCACTATAAGACATGATTTTCCCTCCTCTTCTACCAAGATAACAAAATCAATCGCGAATGTCAATGGGGCGAGTAATAGATGAGGAGCTAGGTTCATTACTCGTTACTATAGTCCGATCGCGTAGCGTGCGCGCAGCGCAATCGCCTCAACTGGGAGGCTATAGTAATATCTAGAATTGAGCAATTGTGAATTGAGCAATTGCTAATTGGACAACCTCCGGGCAACTCCTGTCGCCCTACGCAATTAATCTAGATCGCTTTCGAGCACAGCAGCGATCGCCTGTTTAGCATTGGTTTGAAACTCCCGCACATTCACCCGCTTCAGCAACTGGGTTGCCAGTATCAGTCCGGCTGCTTGCACTGCAAAAACAAATCCGTAAGCCATCACTGGCATTGTAAACAGTATTTGACCCAAATTCAACATTGCCCCACCGAACACTGTCGCCAGTCCTCTGGCCATCGCCTGGGCTAGTCCCCAAGCACCAATAAATGCACCAGCTGTTTCCGCCGCTGTCAAGTCCAGCATGAGGCCGATCGCCCCAGCAGTCAGCACTCCAGAAGTCAGCCCAAACAATAGTAAGCTAGTCATTAGCATACTGGGTTGAGCTGTGAATCCTGACATAATCAGTAACCCCGAACAGACTGCCGTGCCCATACAGCCCAAAAAACAACTGTTCCGCTTACCCAAGCGCGGTACAATCAAGAAACCTGTAGAACCGATACCCACCAGGGTTCCCATCCCGAAGAAAGCATTCAGTCTGGTTGTTTCCGAGATTTGCATGCCAAACACTTCGCCCCCATAGGGTTCCAAAACCGGGTCTTGCATGAACAAGCTGATACTCATGAATAGCAGGAAGCAGAAAAATATTCCCGTTTGCCGACTTGCGGTTAACACGCGCAGGGCCCGGCCTAATGTAATGCTATCTTCGCGGTTGACTAGAGTCGATCGCGTGGCGTAGAGGGAATATTTCTTCTCTACCCCAGCAGTTGCTAGCAAGGCAATGGTAAAGACGATCGCTGGAACGATGATAAACAGCCGATCGATCGATGCTTTTAACTCTGCTAACGGGGCATCTAAGGCTAATTGTTTCAGCAAGATACTGGTGATGATAGCACCAACTATAATGCCCACCATCAGCAGGGACCAGACAATACTGATTAATTTGGATCGTTTATCATCATCAGAGACATCGAATAGCAGGGCCGCAAAAGGAGTGGAACTAGCACTGAGGGCTAACCCATATATGGCAAACATCACTGCTAGCAGGACCGCCCAAGCGTAGGTTACAGGACTCCAACCCGTCACTGCGGCACTGTCCCCCAGTTGCCAGACTACTTGCAAGGCCAGAAAAGATGTGACTGTAAACAGCGCCGTGCCGATCCAGATATAGCCCGTCCGGTGGTGGCCTGCGATCGGCTTCGCGTCCGACATCTGACCGAACCAGACTCGGGAGGGGGAGACAAACTGGTGCATGGCGAGCGCCCCCGCTGCGATCAACGCTGGAACTCGCAGTTCGTCAATCATCACCCGGTTAATCACGCCCAAGGTCAGCACTGACATAATACCCAGTCCCATCTGGAATAACCCCAGCCGAAACATGGTAAACAAATTGATGGGGGGAATTGCCTCCCGGTTTAATTGCGACGCTGACTGCGACTTGCCGATATCACCAGTTGCCATTTTTTCACTGAAACTAAAGGTTTATACCGCCTTTCAGAATAAACCAGATGGCTCTCCTGGGTTTATAGTGTAAATTGTATACTGAGATACAATTTCGGACAAAAAAAGGCTGAAAGCCTTGATTTGGCGTATATATAAGTTTTACTTATCACAAAAACTCAAGGAGACCCAACCAGATCGGATCGAAAAATGATAATATGACATGCAGTATGAATATACTCCCTTTGGGATTGCACGCTCCGGAGCGTGCGCACCGACAGGCTACCGGTCCTACGCGAACGACTTGCGCTTTCAGACATTGAATGTGTGACTGCTCTAAGATAACTCGTAACTTTTTTTGAGGAAGTAAGAAATGACTCTCAATGCCAATGATTATGCAGCCCTGAAGGCTCTCTATGACCGCACTGGTGGAAAGAATTGGACGAACAATACAGGCTGGAAAGACTGGGATTTCAGCCGCGAAACTCCCCCCGATGCTAATGTTGTTGATCGCTACTGGCATGGGGTGAGAGTAGAGGGCTCACGGGTGACTTTAATGGGGACGGTCAAAGCGATATCCTCCGTCAAGAAAAAAGCAGTTGGGACAACGATGACAGTCTGACTGCTCATGTACTCTTATCCCAAGGCGACGGCAACTTTACCAGCATCACCCTGCCTGAGAGTTTCGATCTCAAGGGCGACCTTACCAATTTGTATGTAGAAGATTTGGATAGTGATGGCAAGGATGAGATTCTGGTTCAAAAAAAATATCCCCGAGGGGATCGGTCCCGCACCTTGAGGGTATTGTCCTTGAATGATGATGAGAGAAATTTCACCGAATATTTGCTCCCCTCAGCGCTTCAGGTTAACGGTGAAGGCGGGCAACTGTATATTGCCGATTATAACGGCAATGGGCAAAACGATGATATTCTGGTTCAGCGTTTTAAAAATGAAGCGCAGCTATACAGCGTTACCCTAGGGAACAATGACTACCTTCAAGGGGGAGCAATAAACGATACCCTCTCAGGGGGTAATGGAAGCGACGGGCTTTACGGACACGAGGGCAACGACAGCCTCTTAGGGGACAGCGGTAATGATACCCTCCATGGCGAAGCTGGAGACGATCTCCTTTCAGGGGGTAAGGGACGCGACATGCTTTACGGCAATGAGGGCAGTGATACTTTTGTCTTGGCCCAGGGCATGGGCTGGGATACCATCGGCTACTTTGAGAATAGCACGGACTTTATCCAGTTAGAAGGAGGCTTGAGTTTTGCTGATTTAGAAATTGCCCCTCAGGGCAGTTCGACTTCCATTAAGGTCGCGGCTTCTGGGGAACAGTTGGCAATTTTGCCGGAAATCTCTGCAAATCAAATTGATGCTCGTGATTTTGTTTAGT
>JACOMV010000007.1:0-27552 GCA_014324065.1 Hormoscilla sp. SP12CHS1
GGGCTAATGATTCCCTGGTAACGCTCCCCTTTCTTGATTTGTGTCAAGTCAGTTTACTTTAAACGAATCGCACAGCACATGCACATTTCTTTTTTTTGTCAACTACTTCTACTGGACCGACGCTCTAGGCGGTTCTCGATAGTCAAAGTGTGCAAACCGATACTATGGTGCATTCCTCTTCGCTGCCCATGGGCCCGCCCTACGCCTAACCCCGGACAGGCGATCCGCCCGCCCTACGCCTAACCCCAGACAGGCGAGACAAGTCCTACGATTTGATAGGCTAGCTAAAATACTCTTGGGAACGGAAAATAAAGGTGGACATTCAAATTGGGCGGGGCAAAACAGCTCGTAGAGCTTACGGAATCGATGAAATAGCCTTAGTGCCAGGAACTCGGACCTTAGATCCGAAGTTGGCAGACACCAGCTGGCGCATCGGTGGCATTGAGCGAGAAATTCCCATCATCGCCAGTGCGATGGATAGTGTAGTAGATGTGAAGATGGCAGTCTCCCTATCTCAGTTAGGGGCATTAGGCGTGCTGAACTTAGAAGGAATTTACACCCGCTACGCAAACCCAGCACCAGTGCTAGACAAGATCGCTTCTGTGGGAAAAACAGAGTTTGTCTCCCTGATGCAGCAGCTATATGCCGAACCAATTCAACCAGAACTAATACGAGCGCGGATTGGAGAAATTAAAAGTCAGCATGGAATAGCAGCAGTCAGTGCGACTCCAGTAGGAGCGAGCAAATATGGCTCAATAGTAGCAGAGGCGGGTGCAAATCTATTCTTCGTGCAAGCAACGGTAGTCTCAACGACCCACCTGTCGCCGGAGTCAGTTACACCCCTAGACTTGGTCAAACTTTGTCAGGAAATGCCAGTACCAGTGATTGTGGGCAACTGCGTCACCTATGAAGTCGGCCTGAATTTGATGAAAGCAGGTGCAGCAGCGGTGCTGATCGGTATAGGGCCTGGTGCAGCCTGTACCTCTCGCGGCGTACTGGGTGTGGGAGTCCCCCAAGCAACGGCGATCGCCGACTGTGCTGCGGCCCGGGATAGCTATTACCAGGAAACCAGCAACTACATCCCAGTAATTGCCGATGGCGGATTAATTACCGGAGGTGACATCTGCAAATGCATAGCCTGCGGTGCTGACGGCGTCATGATCGGTTCACCCCTAGCCAGAGCCAAAGAAGCCCCCGGACGGGGTTATCATTGGGGCATGGCCACTCCCAGTCCCGTTTTACCTCGGGGCACGCGCATTAGCGTCGGCGCAACCGGTACCTTAGCAGAAATCCTCACCGGTCCAGCAAGACTGGATGACGGCACCCATAACCTCTTGGGGGCCTTAAAAACTAGCATGGGCACAGTGGGAGCGAAGAATATCAAAGAAATGCAGCAAGTAGAGGTAGTGATCGCACCCTCCTTGCTGACCGAAGGAAAAGTCTATCAAAAAGCCCAGCAGCTAGGCATGGGTAAATAGACTTACCAGCTGACCCGATTGACAAAATCGGGGGCAAAACCAAATCCGTCGTCTAACATAGAGATAGCGGAGACGCATGTTTCCGTTCACTCCTCACACCACACTCCGTCTGAACTGCGGTTCGGGCGGTTCTTTCTTTTCTAGGGGCGATCGGCTGCTTTCAGCGATTCCGCTGATATAAACAAACCACTTTGCTAAAATATGCTAAAGTAGGAACATGACGATGGATAGAGGAGTCCCGCTCCAGCTATCGGCAGTCAAACTCCCACCTAATATATCATCTCTTTATCTGGGGCAATAGATCGCGACTGCCCCCAACTAGTGGATAATGGTTGTGGAGTCTACCTTCACCGGTAGAAGCAAGTTGGGGCCTGATGTGCGATCGGGCCAGTAACCCTAGATGCCGCAAGCGCAAACAAAAGTCAAGAGTGCCATCAGACTCTTGACTTTTCCCGGTCGCACAGGTTAAAGTGGAAAAAGCCTATTCTTAGGTTTTCACCAAGCCCCTTCGATCCAGGGAAATGTCAAGATAAACCTTATAAGTGCAAGATAGGAAAGGATTGCCAGGAATGTCAGCAACCACACAAGTTACAGACGGAAGCTTTCAGAAAGACGTACTAGACAGTGAAATTCCCGTTTTAGTAGATTTTTGGGCTCCTTGGTGCGGACCATGTCGGATGGTCTCACCTGTGGTAGAGGAAATAGCAGAACAGTACGACGGAAAGGTGAAGGTCGTTAAAGTTAATACAGACGATAATCCCAACATCGCTACCAAGTATGGGATCCGCAGTATTCCCACACTCATGATCTTTAAGGGTGGTCAACGAGTGGATATGGTAGTAGGTGCTGTGCCCAAGAGTACGCTTGCGGATACTTTGGAAAAGCATCTTAAAAAAGATGAGGAGTAGCTACCACCAGTTTTGTCGGGAAAGAATGCTTCTAACTCGCCCAGTTGCGTAAGCGCCTTGAAGCTATACAGCGCATTAGAGGCGCTTTTCGGCACCTTTCCGGAAAAATCGGAACTGTCACAGCATGGTAAAATCATCATCTAATTCTCAGGAACTCGCATCTCTCCAGGCGGATGTGGCCCAATTAATTAACTAGCTGCCTTCCTTACAGCATGGCAAATGGATCCAGCAGGCCCTAGTCACACTGGTGCAGATGGCTGGAGCCGAAATATACCTGTTGGATAGCATCCATGCAAGACATGGATCGGGGGTTTCAAATATTTTATCCCTATCGGCATGTGCGCAAAATTACCATGTTTGGTTCATCTCGCCTGCCGCCAGATAGCCCAGAATATCAGATAAAAATTTCTACGTCCGAAACAGCCATTTTTTGCAAATTTATCCACAAAAATGCCATTTTGGGGTAATTTACAAGGCAATATCGGATCGTATGGGTTGATTTTGACGTTGATTTTCTATCTTGTTGCAACTTAGGTTAAAAATAATTTTGCACAACTACTTACCTAATCTATCTGAGAAACGCTATATTTCAGATACATCAGTAGATCATTGCCGAAACTAGGGTTCGTAGTTGCGCACATAGCGCCTATATGCTCTGCGGTTGGCGCTAAAGTGCAACAACTTCCCTTAGATTACGAGTATTACCAGGATTTGATACCACTGGTCACTGACACTAGGGATGGATATGACCATTGGGCAAGATGGCACCTTTAATATGAGCACCTTCAAGGTCAGCACCCCGGAGGTAGGCATCTTCGAGGTTAGCACCCTGGAGACGAGCACTCCATAAGTGAGCACGCCGCAGGTCTGCACCCTTAAGATCGGCATTCCTGAGATTAGCCCGCTTGAGATCGGCACCCCGCAAGTCGGCACCAGAGAGGTCCGCATTCCCTAGCTGGGCACGCCTTAGTTTAGCACCCTCCAGATGGGCCCCCTCCAAGTTGGCACGCCATAATTTGGCATCTCCTAAGTATGCTTCCTTCAGGTAGGCATCTTCTAGGTAGGCATCTGGGAGTTTAGCATGTCCGAGGTAAGCACCCCGAAGGTCAGCATTTCCCAGATCGGCACCTTGGAGGTTAGCATTTCCCAGATTGGCACCTGTAAGATAGGCCGATCCTAGGTCAGCACCCTGCAGGTTGGCGCCAGCAAGGTCAGCGCCTCGCAGATTAGCGCCTCGCAGATTAGCTCCAGCGAGGTTAGCACCCGCTAGTTTCATACCCCGGAGATTAGCACCTCTGAGATCGCAGTTGGTACATTGATGATTATCCAGCAACCGGTGATGGATATTTTTAGAAGTTGTCAGATGCCTGTGATGTTGTTGGATGTTGTGATGATGCAGCGCTGTTTCGTATAAAGCAGGTTCGTTTCGCAACAGGATCGGATCTCGACCCATAAGAGATAAACTACCCAGGGTGGCTAGTGCGACCACAGCTGCTCCGGTAGAGAATTGAAGGCTGTTGACTAGCATGCCTCGGGAAGTGCTTAGGCCGACAACATCAATAGGTCGCAGTGCTTTCAGGGCAGTTGCGGCATTGGCAAAGCGATGTTTGGGGTTAGGTGCTGTCATTTTTTCTAGCCAGCGGATAAACTGACGATTTACCCTTGGCACCAAATGCTTGAAGTTGATGCGAAAAGACCCATCAACTAAATTGCCGATTTCCGTTGATTTCGTGTTAGTCAGCAAGCAGATCATGGTTGCACCCAGACTGTAAAGGTCCGATGCTGCCGTCAGCTGGCGATTAAACAGCTTTTCTGGAGGCATAAATCCTAAAGTGCCTTTGACAGCGCTACTAGCGGCCACTTCCGATTTTTCCGGAACGGTGCCTCCATTGCGGGCCAAGCCAAAATCCACCAGGTAAACCTTGAGGTTTTGCCAACGATCGACCAGGATATTTTCAGGTTTAATATCTTGATGGATGATGGGAGGGTTCAGTGATTGTAAGTAAATCAGCACTTCTAAGATAGCACAGCCAATCTGCTTAATTTCCTGGGGGGTCCAGGGGTAAGGTTCGGCTAAAGAGGGTGCCTGTTTGTATTCCTGCACCATACAGAAGCCCGTTGGGGTGGCGAAAGAATCCAGATAGCAGGGGATGCTGGGATGATTGAGTTGTTGCAGTACCCGAATTTCCTGCTCATAGGCGTCGTAGTCTGACCAGCTGGAGGCTGCCTGAGCAAAATTGAACTGTTTAATCACCACGGCTACCGTTCCGGAAAAATCAGCACGGGAGCCTCTCAGGGCCAGTGCTTGTGGGGTCTCTGGCGAAATGGGACTTCTAGTCGCCAGGTAGGTAACGCGACCACAGGTGCGATTTTGCCCCAGTTCCCGTTCGACTTGATAGTTGTGGCTGGAGAAATCTGGTAAGTTATTCATAGGCCGATGGATGCTGGTTGCGATTAGGCTTATTTACCATTTTGCCAAGAAAATCCCGATATGGCACCAAAAATTTTCTTGGTTTAGCGCTAGGGGTGATGCTGGGGCGATCGCGAAGCGTATTTTCGCTGCCTGAGCGGTGGGAATTAACCAACATCTGTAAAGTTTTGTTAAGAATCGCTACAAACATCTCCCAGAAAGACGTTCATTTATGTTTACACTTCTTAACATAGACCTGTTTATTTTCACCTGTCTACTTAGGGCGAACAGAGAAAAATCACCCTACTATAGCCAAAACTGCCGATCGCCCTCCAGCATGCCGGTGGGATAAATACCGTGTAACCGCAGATAAGCCATGCGATCGGATCCATAGAGTGGCATGGGCAAGCGTGACGATTTTAACGCACCATGATGCAACAATGTCAGTTTCAGGGTAGCTTCTACTACAGTTTCGATCGATACTTGGTGTCCTTGTTCATGCACCGTCAAACGCAGGGGACGAGCCAGACCAACTTTTGCAGGAACCGCTGTCGTTATGACAATAGCTTCGCGTAAGGATTTGCGAAGTGCCAATCCCTTTTTCGGTGCAGTCACTACTTTCTGGTTCAGATTGTACAGTCGAGGAACGTAAGACTTTCTTCACTCCACTAAAATAAACTTCGAGTCAATTGCCTTTGCCCTTTCCAATAAATTATCAACTTCATTGCCACAAAAACGTCCGTCCCGGTAGATCAGAACAGTTTTGCGTTGCAGTTGAGATGCAGGTAGCAAGGTGTTCAAAAGCTGTGCTGGAATTTCTTCTCCTTCAATTATCGCATCTTCCAGATGGTAGCGAATGAACTCTCCTCGCCGTCCATAAACACGAATGCTTGCACAGGCATTGTTACTTCCGGCTACGTTCTTTTTTGCAACTCGGGAAATATCCAAGCCAACGAAATAATCCGCGACCTCTAAAGGTTCAGCTAGAATGAAAGGCAAGTTACCCAGTTTTGCCAGAACCCCTGGAATTACCTGATTGAGAACGTAGTTGGTTTGCACCTTCAAGGTGTCCTCATAAATCACTTGGCTGGCAATCCCGCGTCGAAGCAACCGCGAGTATACCCAATAATATAGACTGCCGTCCTCTTACCGATCTGCGTGGCGATCGCTCTCTGGCAAAAAAGTCAAAACAATGTCAGGGGTCGGCACAAGCAATTCGTCAAGCGCTTTTTCAACTTCCGCTTTTGCCTTTGCAGCACTCAACTCCTTGACTGACAACTGCTTCGTATTAATAATTTCGCTCTCAAAACCATAGCGTTTTAGCTGTTCTTGAACTTTCTCGAGAAATGGAGTCAGCTTGAGATCGTATAATTTCAGAGCCGCAATGCGGATTAGTCTTGATGGATCTCGGTATTCATCGTGACGGCGATAAACACCTCCTGTAGACAAACCCTTGAGAATTTCATCTGATGCGCGAGTAACATTTTGCCCGAAAAGAAGTCGGGTTTGCTCCAGGGGAGTCAATGGTTGCCAGAACAAAGATGGGAAATTTTTGCTGTTGACACTACGCTGTAGCTTAAATCCATAGGCTGCTAGTGCTTTGTCAGCTATAATCTTGGAGTCAACCAATAGTTGTTGCCGCTGTTCGTGGGTAATTTTACTTTCCTTGAGCAACTTTCCATATTCGACCTCAAAACGCGCAGCTGTTTCAGAGGTGATGCAAAGGCGTAAAGCCGCCATTGCATAGTGATACTGCTTCCCATTCTTGCCAAATTGTACCCCAACCAAGGGTTGATTGTCAGGCGCATCTCGCAGTGATTGTTTGCTGACTGCACCTGTCGCCTTTTCGATTAATTTTTCCCGGTGTTCTCCAATTTTGCCGACAATGGCGCTAATAGTACCGCTACCTCCAGATTCAATGTTTTGAACTTTCAAACCAATTAAAAGTTTTTGAGGATTTTGCCGGAAGGGATGATTATTATAGAAATCAGCCAAGTTCCCCTTATAGAGGATACTGCTGCGAACCGTTATAGTTACAGCAGGCTGTAATTTACCGTCGAGTTCGATGGTTTCTGACCAAATATCAACCTCGCGCCTGACTTCAACTCCTTTGTCAGAGAAAACCACAGGTTGCTCGCATTTCGTTTCCCTTAAGACTTGAACGGCCAGTTGAGCTATAATTAAAGGAGTTTCCTTTGGAGCACGCACCCATTGAAATGACCAGTAGCGATCGCCAATCTCATCTTTTAACTGTTCTTGGATATTTGCGAGTGCCTTTTTCAACTCAGCTTGGTCTGGCATAGTACTACCTGGTTTGGCTAAAATCCAAAAATATGATTTTTTCCAGATAGCAACTAGATCGGGAAACTGGCGACTAAACCGGAAAGCTAAGCGGTTTCCCTCCTGTCGTTCCACTTCAGGTGTCAGTCGAAAACAGATTAAATTCGGCTGCGAGATAGTTAAGGGGAAAATCTCGCTCAAAAAGATGGGAGATGTCTGAACTTGAACTTGAGTAGTCATGCGGAAACCTCAGAAACAGAAAGTTTACAAATGGAATTAAAGGCACAGTAGCGACAAGCAAAACCGGGGTTTGGTGGAAAAACGTTTGCGAAGCAAGCAGGGTTTTGTCGGTAACGTCTCAAATCTTGCTGATGCTGTTTGGCTATTTGTGTCAACTCGCTCTGAATGGCTCGCAGTTGGGCATTTGTCGCCTTAATATCCTCAGACGCTTTACCAGTTTCCAAGTTATAGAAAGAGGCGATCGCTGGTTGTTGCGGATAGAGATAGTGGGCGGCTAGCAGGTAAACAAATGCCTGTCGGCGGTCAAAATCTGATTTACCCGTCTTGAAGTCTAAAATATGCAGCGTGCCGTCAGGGTCAGTAAAAATACAGTCGATCGCCGCAAAGAGGTTAAAGAGATAGTTCCCCTTCTGGATTAAAATAGGTTTGGGATATCCCTCATCACCTCGGATCAGCTTGACGATGTTCTTCCCAAGGAGAATAGGATTTTCACGGTACTTTTTGAGGATGGCTGTCACTCGCGCCTGAACTGTAGCTGACTCTTGAGACAATTGTAAAATCTCTGCCACTTGCTCCACAGCATCTCTTCGGTACAAGATCGGGGAGTTCTGATGAAACTCGTAAACCCCCTTTTGGGCGAGAATGCCAATCCGCTGAGCTGTGTTATCTTGTTCCAAGAGCGCTTTAACTTGGGGTTCTTTCTTGCGAGCCTTAGTGAAACCCCGCTTCATATCACAGTGCCAGTATTCCTGTCCTACTGGTGGGGAAAACAAAGACCAGAGATTATAACTGGCAAATTGCCAAATTTTCTTTTCGATCATGTATCACATCTCACTTTTTTTGTCAACCAATTCTGCTGAACAGACCTGAACAGACGCTCCAGCATGAAAAGGAGATGGTTTCGGTCTCAACCTTGCCATAGGGCCAAGTATGAACTGCCCTGGCCGAGGTAGCAAACCACCGGCGTTACATTGACTGATTTAGCCAACCCACGACGATGCTAACTTAGGTTGACTAAATTAGTCAACCTAGAGGATGAAAACCTTGCCATAGAGGGGCCCAAGTACAAGCTGCCCTGGCCGAGGTAGCAAACCACTGGCGTTAGGTTGACTAATTTAGCCAACATTGTTGACTAAATTAGTCAACACAGAGGATGAAAACCTTGCCATAGGGCCAAGTACAAGCTGCCCTTGTCAGGGTAGCCACCGGTTTAGTTGACTAATTTAGCCAACCCGCTTCCATGCTAACTCATGTTGACTAATATAGTCAACCCAGATGAAAACCTGGCCATAGGGTTAAGCACAAGCAGCCCTAGCAGCCAACCCGCTTCCATGCTAACTCATGTTGACTAATATAGTCAACCCAGAGGATGAAACCTGGCCATAGGGTTAAGCACAAGCTGCCCTGGCCACTGGTTAGTTGACTAATTTAGCCCGCTTCCATGCTAACTCATGTTGACTAATATAGTCAACCCAGAGGATGAAACCTGGCCATAGGGCCAAGCACAAGCAGCCCTGGCCGAGGTAGCCACCCACCGGTTTAGTTGACTAATTTAGCCAACCCGCTCCGATGCTAACTTATGTTGACTAATATCGTCAACCCAGAGGATGAAACTTTGCCATAGGGCCAAGCACAACTGGCCCTGGCCGAGGTAGCCACCGGTTTAGTTGACTAATTTAGCCAACCCGCGCTAACTCATATTGACTAATATAGTCAACCCAGAGGATGAAAACCTGGCCATAGAACCAAGCACAAACAGCCCTGGCCGAGGTAGCCACCGATTTAGTTGACTAATTTAGCCAACTCACTCCGATGCTAACTCATATTGACTAATATCATCAACCCTTAGTATAATTAGTAAGTAAGTAGGGAAAAAACCGTGAATCAGACGTTTGGCAAGGTTATTCGTCAAGCCCGCAGGGACAAGGGATACAGCCAGCGCGAGCTAGCCAAGTTGATAGGGGTGAATTATACCTACCTATCCAAGCTAGAGAACGACCACGCTGGGTATCCTCCTAGCGAGGAGGTCATTGAGTGCTTAGGGCGTCATCTAGAATTGGACGAAGTCGAGCTAAAATACTTAGCTGGCAGGATTGCGCCGGAAGACGAGGAAGTTTTTAAGGAACTTGTCAAGAGGTATAAACAGATGCCTGCTTTGCTCCGCCGCATGCGGGACAATCCTGATTTTATCCAAAAATTACTTCAGGAAGTAACCCAAGTAGAAAATGAGGAGGAGCCATTTTGAATGTAATCAAGCCCTATCGCTTCATTTCCAAGCAGGAAATTGAGCGTCAGGCTAACGGCCTTCTCAAGCAAATGGAGGCGACGCAAAATTTTGCACCCAAATGGCCTTTTGATGCTACTCGCGTGGCTGACTTTTTGGATCTAGGTGTTGTCTGGGATAGAATAGAGCCTGATGAGGAAGGGCCAATTGCAGCTATGATTCTGCCGCTTCAAAGTAAAATTGTAATAAATGAAGATATTTCAGCAATACCTGGAGGCTTTGGCGAATCAACATTAGCCCATGAAATTGGACATTGGGAACTTCATATTGACCATAACGCGGTTGGTAAGTTTTTAGATCGCAGGGCGGATGGGATCTAAAAAACTATTATCGCGCCGTTTTTATGTCGTAGCGATACCATTCAGAAAGGGATTGAATGGCAAGCTCAGTATTTTGCTAGTTGTTTACTGATGCCTCTTGATAAGTTAGAAGAAGTGCGCATAGGGCGCGTTCTAACGAAATGGTCTCACCTTTACGCTATAAAAGATGAGCTTGGTGTCACTATATCTAATCTGACAAACCGTTTGCAAGATATTGATTGGATTCACATTCCCAAAAATTCTAAGCAAATTTATCTGGGAAAAGCTGCGCCTGGTCGGTAACAGGGGCGATCGCGGCGATCGCCCCCCTACGATGTCTCTTAGGAGCGCTACTCGCACTACCCAAGAGACATCGCGTACTAATCAGTCTCAGCTATCACCCAATTTACCAGAGTCCGGACCGGGAAACCCATAGCGCCAACGCCATTGTAGCCATTTTCCTTATCTGTCCAAACCGGTCCAGCGATGTCTAAATGTACCCAAGGAGTCTCCTTAACAAATTGCTTCAAAAACAGGGTTGCTGTAATGGAACCACCGGGACGCGGACCAGTATTTTTCATATCAGCAACCACGGACTTCATGCCTTCAAAATACTTCTCCTCCATTGGCATGGGCCAGAACTTTTCCCCGGAAATTTCAGCTGCTTTACTCACCTCTTGTGCTAAAGTCTCGTCTGTGCTCCACATCCCGCCAATATCATTGCCCAAAGCCACCACACAGGCACCTGTCAGGGTCGCCAGATCTACTATCGCATCAACGCCCAACTTTTCGGCAAACACCAAAGCATCTGCTAGAGTTAGACGCCCTTCCGCATCAGTGTTGTTAACTTCGATCGTCTTGCCATTAGAAGCTTTAAGAATGTCACCTGGGTGCATCCCATGACCACTAATCATATTCTCAGTCGCCGCTGAAATGAAATGAACCTCCACATCTGGTTTCAGCTGACCAATAGCTTTTGCTGCACCGAGGGTAGCCCCAGCACCACCCATGTCCGTCTTCATCATTTCAATGCCGCTACCGCCAACTTTAATATTATAACCGCCAGAGTCAAATGTCAGACCTTTGCCCACAATTGCTAATTTACGCCGGGGCGTGCCTTTTGGCTTATAGGTGAGGTGGATGAACTTCGGGGGCAGATCCGAAGCCTTCGCTACTCCCAAAAAAGCACCCATCCCCAACTTTTCACAATCTTCTCGTTCCAAGATTTTTACATCCATGCCATAGGCTTGGGCCAGTTCTTGCGCCGTTTCGGCCAAAGTTATCGGCGTTACCTCATTTGCCGGTGCTGCCACCAATTGCCGTGCCAGGAACACGCCAGAACAGATAATCTGCCCACGGGATATGGCCTCTTGCTGACCGGCAAGCCCGAGCAAATCGATTTGCTCTAATTTGCTCGGTTTATCTTCCGGTTCTGACTTAAAACGGTTATCCTGGTATAAAGCCAACTCTATACCTTCTACTATTGCCTGAGTGGTGGCCTCTGGGTCATCATTCCACACTGGCAAGCTCATCCCCAAGGTTTTACACCGTTCCTTTTTCGCCCAGGTGGCCCCAGTAGCAGCAGCACGACGCCAGCTATCCAAATTAAGGGAGTCTGGTTTACCCATACCCACCAGCATAATTTTGCGGATTCCGTCGCGCACGCCCGTGCGCGTGCAAGCGCTGGTGCCCTCTTTACCCTTAAATTCCGTCTCCTGCAACAGTTCGCTGATGGTCCCGTTCAGCCGCTCGTCCATCTGCCGGAGATCGCCTGTCAAATCAATGGCATCCTCAAAAAAACCAATTACCAGGGCGTCCCCAGTCCAGTTAAGCCGTGGCGTGTCAATTGCTCTATATTCCATCTGTTTATCTGTATCTCTTTCGATCGTTTGCCCTGGGATCTAGCCAGTCCGAATTGTAGATCGTCTATTAGAGGGGATAAGACAGCTAATAACAAAAGTTAAGTCGGCAGCGGGTGTGGTCATGGATTTGTTGGCAACGGAATGTTTGCTCTCCGTATCAACGGGTTTTGACCACACCCGTCGGCAGCAGCTGTCAGAACCAAACTCAATAGCGACAATTAGGGCCAATTGGCGGCTCGTGGCTGAGTTGATGAGTAAAAGTATAGCTCGAAAAATCCATATACTTGTAATCTAACAGCTTAGCTTTCGTCAAGAGGAAAGAGCAAAAATCAGACCTGATATCCCAGAGGTTGAACTTGATCAGCACTGTTAGAGTCTCAAGGGGATCGAAGTAGACCTTCTGTGTGAAGAGCCATGTTTAAGGAGAAGCGACAGAGAAATAATAAAGTTTCTTGGGCGGCTTGTGCCGGTATTGGCGTATTGTTGATGGGAGTAACCCTACACAAAACGCCAGTAGTAGATGGACTACGCCAAAGGCTGGCTCAATGGTCGGCATCGGCTGAGCAGTCGCGGCAGTTGCGGCTGACACCCATTGGGGAAAATTCGGTAATAGGTCTGTTGGTGCAACTGGCACCCAGGGACAGGGAGCAGAAACTGCAAGCGCTAGCCCAAGAGACAGGCTCGATTGAGAGCAACCGTGCTCGTTATTTGCTGGCATCAGACCTGATAGAGCAGCAGCAGGGCCAACAGGCGCTCGCCCTGCTAGAAAAACTAGAGCGGGACTACCCAGTTTTAGGCTCTCACATCGCTCTCAAACGCGCCCAAGCTTACGAGGTAATGGGCGATCGCCTGGGTGCGATATCGGCCTGGAAAGATTTGCAGCGTCGGTACTCCCAAGACCCAGTAGCAGCGGAAGCACTGTTGGCCCTGGGCTCGACAGATCCGAAATACTGGGAAAAAGCGATCGCCCAATTTCCGGCCCATCCAGGGACAGTGGAAATGGCCTACCGAAGACTCTCTCAAGAGGATACCGACCAACTGCCGCTGTTGCTGCTATTGGCAAAACATGCCCATTACAGACAGGATTATACAGCGCTCCTCAATCAGCTAGTGAGCAAATATAAGGAGCAGCTGACCGCCGCAGATTGGGAGGCGATCGCCTTTGGTTACTGGGAAAAAGAAGCCTACGGAGAAGCCGGTGTAGCCTATAGGAAAGCGCCAGCAACGCCAGTAAATCGTTACCGTGCGGGCAGGGGGCTGCAACTGGGAGGGAAAAAACACTCAGCGATCAGAGCATATAAACAACTAATAGAAGAGTTTCCCGACGCTAAAATAACCGCCCGAGGCATGCTGCACCTCTCAAGACTCTCGGAGCCGAAATATGCCCTAAACTATCTGGAAAAAGTGCAGACACAGTTCCCTGACTTCGCAGCAGGGGCTCTATTAGAGAAATCAAAAGTTCTCAATAGTCTGGGAAGTGCTAAAGCAGCTTTTGTGGCCCGGGAATCGCTCCTGACTCAATATAGCAATTCCGACGAGGCAGCTCAGCTGCGATGGAGACTGGCACAAAAGCGAGCACAAGGTGGAGAGTTGACGGAAGCGTGGGAATGGGCCCAGCAGCTGATGACGGAAAACCCCGACAGTCCCCTGGCTCCAGAAGCAGCCTTTTGGGTGGGGAAATGGGCTTCACGTCTGGGGCGGACAGACTATGCCCAGCAGTCCTTTGCTTATGTAATAATGCGCTACCCAGAGTCTTATTATGCCTGGCGCTCGGCGGTGTTATTGGGCTGGGATGTGGGGGACTTTAAGACTATGCGTAAGCTCAAACCCCAATTAGATCGGCTCCCAGTCCGATCGGTATTGCTGGCAGGCTCAGACACCCTCAAAGAACTCTATCACTTAGGTCAAGACACCGATGCTTGGAAACTATGGCAGGTGGAATTTACTAATCGCTCTAGCCGCACCGTAGCAGAACAGTTTACAGATGGGCTCATACGTTTAGCGATCGAAGAGCACCTGGAAGGCATTTTTATGATTAATAGCCTCAGTTGGCGGGACGAACCGGCAGAACGCGAACAGGTAAAGATGCTCAAGCAACAACTGGCTTATTGGCAGGCCCTCTATCCCTTTCCCTATCTAGAGCAGATATTATCCTGGTCAGAAAAATACCATCTCAATTCCCTCTTGGTGGTCGGTTTAATCCGTCAAGAATCGCGATTTATGGAAAAGATAGAGTCCCCTGTTGGTGCCACTGGCTTAATGCAGGTGATGCCAGAGACCGGAGCATGGATTGCCGATCAAATCAATCTGACTGACTACAAATTAAACAAGGCCAATGACAATATTCAACTGGGCACCTGGTATCTGGATTTCACCCACTGGCAATATCAAAACAACTCCATGTTAGCAGTTGCTAGCTACAACGCGGGAACGACTAATGTGGACAGATGGGTAGAAAGATTTGGTTTGCGCGACCCAGACCGTTTTGTCGAGTTCATCCCCTTTGGCGAAACCAAAGGCTATGTTAAATCGGTATTTGGTAACTACTGGAACTACGCCAGACTTTACGACCCCATGATTTCCCAGCAGCTAGCCCAGCTGCAATCAGCAGTGGCAGCCTCTACCGTTCCGGAAAAATCGGATGAGTCAGGAGACTACAGGAGAGAAGGTGAAAAATAGTTGGCCGTCGATTTTTAGGGCCGTCTGCGGACCGATCAAGGGATGATGCTTTAATGGAAGAGAAGGCGGTATAGCACTCCCAATGGGATGATAGGAAGATAGTCTTCCTATGCCTTCTTTATGCATGGCAAAAACCCCTCTGGGGGGCATCGCCCTGTCATCCTAGGAGATAAGGGCGAGATAGTGGTGAATAGCTGGTTATGAATGATAGAAAGGCCCGCAAACAAGCGGAAAAAACTCTCCAGGATCTTTTCCAACAAAAGATGTTGCTGTCGATGATGCAAGAACGCATCCACCGTCAGGAAAAAATGCCGGAAATTCTCAGCATAACTGTTCGGGAAGTCCGGGAGTTCCTCAAGGCAGATAGAGTCACGATCTACAGATGGAATCAGGAAAAAAGCGGGTTTGTGGTGATAGTGTCAGCCGGCACAACAGCTAAGGAAAGTATGTTAGGATTGCAGGTAGATGAGAGATTAATACCAGCAGTAGAGGTGCAGGAATACCGGGAAGGGAAAATTAAGGCGATCACGGATATATATAGGGCAGGGTTGCAAGAGTCTCAAGTTCAGTTACTCTCGGCGAGTCAGGTAGTGGCAAAGGTGGGCGTGCCCCTGGGGGTGGGAGATGCGTTGTGGGGTTTGTTAATGGTACATCAGTGCAATGGCCCCAGAAAATGGCAGCCCTTGGAAATGGATGCCCTGGAACAATTGGCAACACAGGTGGCGATCGCCATTCAGCAATCGGAACTTTACCAACAGGTTCAAAACCTGAACAGCGTTCTAGAAAACCAGGTACGGGAACGCACGGCCCAACTGGAACAAGCACTGAACACTGAACTTTGAGGCGATGCTCAAACGCATCACGGATAAGGTCCGCGATAGTCTGGATGAAACCCAGATTTGGCAAGCAGCAGTGCGGGAAGTAACTGAAGTTCTGGGCATCCGGGGTTGTAATGCAGCTCTGTACGACCAGGAAAAAGGAACATCCATTATCAGTGCAGCCTATAGTAAAGGTCCTATGGTTAATCAAGAGCGGGTCGGACGAGTTGCTGCGCTGAAGAAATTCCCGGAAATCTACCAGCAGCAGCTCTTGCAGGGTCAGTATTTTCAGTTTTGTTCTTTGCTCCCTAACCCAGACAGGGGTAGGGGTGGCAATGCTCGCTTGCCCCATTTTTGATAACCAAGGTGTTTTGGGCCATCTCTGGCTGATCAATCATGCAGATTATGTATTTAGTGAGTTGCAGATTCGCTTGGTGCAGCAGGTCGCAAATCAATGCACGATCGCCCTCCGCCAAGCTAGACTCTACCAAGCTGCCCAAACACAGGTAGAAGAACTACAAAAGCTCAGTCGCCTCAAGGATGAGTTCGTCAGCACGGTGCAACATGAATTACGGACGCCGATGACCAACATGACCATGGCGATTAAAATGTTGACGATCAGTCTGCGTCAGGCGGGAGTTTTGCCCGCACCAGGGACGGAAGCTCCAGAGGGTAAGCCTTCAAAGGTGGATCATTATTGGAAGATTATCCAAGATGAATGTAAACGAGAAATTAGTTTGATTAACGATCTGCTAGATTGGCAGCGACTGGAAAATCAATCACAATCTATGGCGTCCGAAGCCATAGAATTCCAGTTCTGGCTCCGGACCCTAGTAAAACCGTTTATCGATCGGGGCCAGCAGCCGTCAACAAGTCCTAGAGGTAGATCTGGACGACCAACTGCCTCCTGTAATCTCCGATCCGGCTATTCTGGAAGGGGTAATACGCGAGTTGCTCAATAATGCTTGCAAATATACTCCACCCGGAGAACGCATTCTACTTTCTGCACGCCGTCACCAGGATAAAATTATTCTCAGAGTGACTAATTATGGGGTGGTCATTCCTGCCAATGAACTGCCACGCATTTTTGATAAGTTCTACCGCGTCCCCAGTACTGACTCCTGGAAGCAAGGCGGCACTGGCTTAGGCTTAGCTTTAGTTCAGAAACGTGTTGGCCGCTTGGGTGGGACGATCGAGGTGGAAAGTGGAGAGGGTAAAACCTGCTTTACGATCAAGTTACCCATTAAAATTTGAAAGTATGTTAAATTAATATTAATTGGACAGTGCGAAGTTCTTTGGATAACGGCTTGTCATAAGCGGCTTTGGGTTTGATCGACCGACCATGGGCAATAAGCGGGCCACCCAAACCTGCCCCTCTAGCTACTCAAGCGCAAGGGTTTCAGCTTTTAGACTAGGTCGTTTTTCAGGAGAACTTCGCACTCTCCAGTAATATTAAGTAATTTTATGGTTTATTGTGCGACGATCTTATGCTGTCTCTTTGTTGTGTTCTGGTCGCTATACGAACTTCCGCCCTTGTTATCATAATAAACCATAATTATACTTGCTAAATCTGTTAATTACATACAAATTTTGAGGCGAAAGATAAGGCAAAAAGCAATGTTGAGCAAAGTTTTTTAAAAAACTATGTATAATCAAGGCTAAGTATAAATTAATTAACCTCGATCCCATATTACGCACCACAATCTGTAACATGCTATGTAATACTAAATTGCTCAGGACGATTGCCGTTGTCCTACGTTTTATAATACAAAACATATCTAGCAATTTGGCAAACACAAGGTATAAATATTTATACTGATATCAGCTTTTAGGTTTGCAAAATCACCAAGCGTTTGTAATCATTCCGTAATCCATTTTGTCGTGCGGAATGTAGGTTGATTAATTTGGACTGGAGGCAAATAGTCTGCTTAGTAAAAGTAGAGCAATTTTGGCTCTCTGTTGACGATCTGGTGCCTCAAGCATGGCGATCTGGACTCATGTATGGCGGACCAACGCTAGCCAGTAAAAACTAAAGTGTTTACTACGAACGGCGAGACTTACAATGGTAACAAATCTGGAGATAATACTATAGCCAAGCTGATGACCCCTGAGATGAAATCTGCAACTACCCCCGCTCGAGACAGTAACATAGAATCGACTGCTAACCCTGAGATTGACGATGAATATCTTGACGAACTGCCAGATGATGTGGAGATGTCCTTGTTTGACCATTTGAAGGAGTTGCGCCAGCGGATTTTTTATGCTTTAATTGCTGTTCTCCTGGGAGCGATCGCCTGCTTCGCGACGGTAAAGCCGATCGTCGGGTTGCTCGAAATTCCCGCCCAAGGTGTAAAATTCCTCCAGTTGGCCCCGGGTGAATATTTCTTTGTTTCTCTGAAAGTCGCAGGTTACAGTGGCCTCTTGGTAGCTAGCCCCTTTGTCCTCTACCAAATTATTATGTTTGTCTTACCCGGACTCACCCGCCGGGAACGAAGGCTCATAGGACCGGTGGTTTTAGGATCCAGCGTGCTGTTTGTCGCAGGATTGGTCTTTTCTTTCTTGGTTCTCCTGCCAGCTGCTCTGAATTTTTTCATTAACTATGGCTCCGGTGTGGTAGAACAGTTGTGGTCGATCGACCGCTATTTTGAATTTGTCCTGCTGCTGATGTTCAGCACGGGTTTGGCCTTTCAAATTCCCGTGATTCAAGCCCTACTGGGCCTGCTGGGCATTGTCTCTTCCAAACAAATGCTCTCTGGTTGGCGCTACGTTGTCCTAGGTGCAGTCGTTTTGGGTGCTATTCTCACTCCTTCCACCGACCCGGTAACTCAAAGTTTACTCGCAAGCGCGGTCCTGGGTCTCTATTTTGGCGGCATAGGTTTGGTGATGGTGCTGGGACATTGAAATTTCCGACGATGGGCGATCGATCTCGTCTGGACCCGGACAGCAAGCACTTTAGTGCTTTAATTAGACTGACCAGTGCCGGGCAATGGCCTATCGCTTTAACTGGCTATACTGGGGAGATGTTTTCTCACTGCCGCCGGAAGTCCGGTTTTTACCGAAAACTGGGTTTCTTATTCAAGCAGATCGAGATCCCGACCTCCACTGGTCTGTCCGGGCCAGCAGAAAAGAGTGAACTATCCTGATTCCGCTACTTGCCCTGATGTGTATTCTAGAAGTAGTAGCCAATAAAGGTGATTGAGATGAAAGCTTTGCAAGTTGTTGGCATAGCAGGCGGTGCGGCTTTAATTGCGGCGATGGCGATGAATAATCCTGGCCGGACTGCCTATGAGGAGTTTGCAACTCAGGAGTTGTCGGCCTATGTGCAAGAAAATGTTTGTACCCAGGGAGAAGCATCCTTTAGAGACATTTTACAGGCTCAATGCAAAAAACTGGTGAAGTCCCTACAGCCGCAGTTACAGACAATTATCGCTGAAAATACTGAGCGGAATAATTGGAGGTTGTTCAGCATCTATAAAACCGAATTGTACCTGGCGGATTTCTTGCTTAGCTATGAGTTTGGCACTGTAGGAGTTTTGGGAAATTTATATATCTACAAGACCGAGGAAAAGTAAATAGCTGTGGCAGACATACCCCAGAAACCCGGTTTTTTGGAAAAACCGGGTTTCTTAATTTAAGCCGATCGAACTCCCGCGATATACTGCAGAACGACAGCCTCCTCTAGCAGTGGTTCATCGCCATGACTATCTGTGTAAATCCGGAATACCTTAGCCCCCAAAACTCCCAAACTAGCAGAATTTGTGCCAGTTGTGGATCGCCCCTATTGCTCAAGGAACGGTATCGGCCTATACAAAAGATCGGTGAAGGGGGATTTGGCCGTTCGCGCACTGCGTAGCGGAGGAGGCCCGGAGCGTGCAGCCATACTTTTTTGGCTATTGATGAAGATATCCCTTCTCAACCTGCTTGTGTAGTCAAGCAACTCTATTTGGAGTCCGATCGGAGTAAAAGCACGGACAAGAAGATCGAACTTTTTAGAAAAGAAGCGGTACGGTTGGATCGATTGGGCAAGCATCCTCAAATACCGACATTGCTAGCACATTTTGAAGAAAACCAGCAGCTTTATCTGGTGCAGGAGTTGATTGAGGGGCATGACCTAGCCCAGGAGTTAGAGACACAAGGGGCCTTTAGGGAAGAGCAAATATGGGAATTGCTGCAAAGTATGCTACTCGTGTTGCAGTTCGTGCATCAGCGTCGGGTGATTCATCGGGATATTAAACCCTCTAATATTATGCGACGCCAGAGCAATGGTCAATTGCTGCTGATTGACTTTGGGATTGCTAAATTGATTACTGCAACTTCCCTCCAGCAGACTGGGACTATGGTGGGTACGCCCGCCTATGTGGCCCCCGAACAACTGCGGGGCAAAGCGATGCCCGCTAGCGACCTCTATAGCTTGGGCGTCACCTGCTCTCACTTACTGACGAATATGTCCTCTCCTCTGGATATGTATGATATAGTGGCATGTAGGTGGGCATGGCGGGATTATTTACTGCCAGAAAACCAAGTCAGCTATGCCCTGGGTCGCATCCTGGATAAGTTATTACAAGATTCCCTCACAAAGCGCTATCAAACTGCTTCAGAAGTTTTAGAAGTGCTGAGGCCACCACAAGCAATAGGGAAATCTGCCCCAAAAGCAATCCGCAAAGTCTCCCAGAGACCGCCTCAACCGGTGTCCCCTAATCACCTGCGTTCGACAGTTACCTATGTCAAAAACTTGCTGAAACCTCTAGAAAATGAGGTTTTACCTTCCTCGTCCGGGCTTGATTATAGTAGGTTAGCTTCATTACTGACATGGAAGCGATGGCAAGCTGCCGATTTTTCGGGCCGTCCGCGGACCGATCGGGAAACCTGGACAATGCTGTCTCAGGCGTCAGGTAAGGGACTGAGGGGTTATCTCTTGGCCAGAGATATTCAGAAGATCCCCTGCGATGATTTGCAGGCGATCGACCAGTTGTGGGTGAAGTCCAGCGGCGGGCGCTTTGGCTTCACCGTGCAAGCACGGATTTATGGAGAGGTGGGTGCGGTGTCTCCTGGGTAGTGCGACTAGCGCTCCCAGGAGACACCGAGGACTATGTGAGTTTTTGCGATCGGGTGGGATGGCCAGTCCACCAACCTCATAACTCTAACAGGGGGCTGCGATTTAGCCTGAAAGCCCCCGCAGGACATCTGCCCTCACGAGTTTGGGTGGGGGGCGTGAAACAGTCGAATCATGTCCAGGCGATGGTAGCCAAATTGACAAAATGTGGGATTTCCTAGCGATGTGCGATTAATGTGCTCCGCGCAGTGCGTTCCCAGGGGAACGAGGCACGCGCAGAGCACATTACATTAAGCAGTGCGTTCCCAGGGGAACGAGGCGCGCACGGTCCGCAGACGGCCCGAAAAATCAGAGCACATTGTCCCGATGGGTAAATCTCCCCATTTTCAAGATTTTCATTCTAGAAATTAATTTCAGTTGTCGCCCCGATTTTTCGGTCCGCGGACGGCCCGAAAAATCGGGGCGTCAGAATAGCGGTATTTCATGCCCCGATCGCCTGCCTGGGGAAAAGTTTCGCAGTTTATTGCTATTAATTCCTAGTTTACCAAAAAATCGGGTTGACGTATCGGGAAAGAAAGTATTAAGTTGAAGAAGCAAGGGATGAGACCCGTTCCCACGGCTCTGCCTGAAAACGAGGGGTCGGTCCGACAGCAAGAGAGGAGAACACCATGCCAGAAACTCAAACCCTAATCCGCGCTTTCGATCGGGTGGGTGACAATCCGGTGTTACTGGATAAATCAGTGACAGTGCCCGTCTGTGAAGGATTAAACGTAGCCCTGTCGAGTTTTCAAGCGCTTTACCTGCAATATCAAAAACATCATTTTGTAGTAGATGGTGCCGAATTCTACTCGCTGCACGAGTTCTTTAATGAAAGCTATGAAGAAGCGCAGGAACATGTCCACGATCTGGCAGAACGCTTGAATGGACTGGGGGGCGTTCCAGCAGCAAGCTTTAGCAAATTAGCGGAATTATGTTGCTTTGAACCAGAAGCAGATGGCATCTATAGCTGCCGCGCGATGGTGGAACATGACCTGCAAGCAGAACAAGCGATTATCCAAATGATTCGGCGGATGGCAGCACAGGCGGAAAGTATGGGCGATCGGGCGACTCGTTACATGTATGAAAAAATCCTGATGGAGACCGAAGATCGGGCATTTCATCTGGATCACTTCCTGGCCTCGGATAGCCTAACATTGGGCTTTGTGCAAGCAAAGTGAGACCCATACCCCTCCCCCACCCTAAAGGGTGGGGCTACAGGAACGAAGCCCACCTGCGCGGGCTTGAGAATATTAAAGGAATGCAATTTCAGCATAGTTGGTATGCAAAATAGATAATTATGCAAGCAGAAACTTTATCGAAGATGGCTAAGATATATTAAAGCTTAAAATAATGGGAATTGAAAGTTAGATCGGCTTATATATTAGTATCTCACGGTAGTCGCGATCGGCGTCCCCAGCTGGCTATGGCAAAACTAGGTCAGCTACTATCGGATAAACTGGGTGTAGAGGTGGGTACGGCGACCTTAGAACTGGGGCCGCTGCCTTTGCACGCCCAAATTTGTGAATTGGCCAACAGGGCGATCGCAGTTGGGTGCAAGCAGCTACAGGTGTTGCCCCTGTTTATGTTACCGGGAGTTCACGTCATGGAAGATATTCCCGCAGCAGTGGCGCTGGCCCAGCAAGCTTTGGGTAACCGAATGGCGATCGAGATCCGCCCCTACTTGGGAAGTCATGGGGGACTAGAACAGTTGCTAGCAACCCAGCAGCAGGAATTACTGGCAGATGCCTGGATTCTGCTGTCTCACGGTAGTCGCAGCGTGGGTGGCAATCAACCTGTTCTTGAGATGGCAAGCAAGTTGTCCGCAATGGCTGCTTACTGGTCGGTGAGGCCCACTCTAGAGTCGAGCATAGCAGAATTAGCCGCAGATGGGGCAGCTTCGATTGGGATTTTGCCTTACTTTTTGTTTGCTGGAGGGATTACAGAGGCGATCGCCTGGCGGGTGAGACAACTGCTTTTTGAGTTTCCGACAGTGCAACTCCAGTTGGGCAAACCGATAGAGGCCAGTGTAGAATTAGCAGATTTGATTTTGGAACTAATCTAATGGTGGGTAAGGTATATTTGGTGGGTGCTGGACCCGGCGATCCGGGATTAATGACTCTTAAGGGGAAGGGACTGCTGCAATGTGCGGATGTGGTGATCTATGATGCCTTGGTTAGCGACTCGATCTTGGCAATGATTAATCCCGAGGCCGAAAAAATTCATGCGGGTAAGCGTCGGGGACGACATTCTTTATTACAGTCCGAGACGACTCAGCTATTAATTGCCAAAGCGCAGAATCACGCGATCGTAGTGCGCCTGAAAGGGGGCGATCCCTTTATGTTTGGGCGGGGCGGGGAGGAGATGGAAGATTTAATTGCTGCTGGGGTGCCTGTGGAAGTGGTGCCCGGAGTGACTTCTGGCATTGCTGCTCCTGCTTATGCGGGCATTCCTCTGACCCATCGCCATTATAGTTCTTCGGTAACTTTTGTTACGGGTCACGAGGCTACGGGCAAGTATCGACCAGAGGTGAATTGGCAGGCGATCGGCCAGGGTTCAGAAACGATTGTCATCTACATGGGGATTCACAATTTGGGACAAATTGTTGGCTTACTGATGGCTGCTGGGTTGAGTGGGCAAACCCCGATCGCCTTAGTGCGCTGGGGGACTCGACCGGATCAAGAAGTGTTAATCGCTACTCTGGAGACTGTGATGGTGCGAGTCGAATCAACGGAATTTACTGCGCCCGCGATCGCGGTTATTGGCAATATAGTTAACCTGCATAGTATCCTATCAGATTAGTAGGGTGGGCACCGCCCACCGGAGAAAAAGAATGCTGAAACGAATATATATCGACAATTTCCGATGTCTTGTCAATTTTGAACTGTCTGTTAACGGGATTAATTTGTTTCTCGGACCTAATGGGACTGGGAAATCAGATGTTTTCGATGTGTTACGAAAAATTCAATCATTTGTGAATGGTGAGGGCAAGGTTAATGCTATTTTTAATTCCGATGATTGTACAGGCTGGCAGATATCTCCTATCCAAAACTTCGAGTTAGAAATTACCGGGAATGAGGGGATTTACAAATATGAGCTTTTTCTAGAACAAGATCGGGAAAAAAACCATGCTTTTGTCCGACAGGAACGCTTGTGCTTTGATAACCAACCTTTGCTGAACTTTGAATCGGGAGAGGTGAAAATGGCAATATACTTCAGGAGTTTTCCTTGAACGGAGTTCAGTCAGGGCTGCCATTACTAAACTCTACGAAGGAGACGATTAAACTGAATGGGTTCAAAGAAAGAATAGATCGTTTCATTATTGTACAAATTAACCCGACTCTGATGGTCGATAATAGCGAAAAAGAAGAAACGCACTTATCGCCCAGTATGGAAAACTTCGTTTCTTGGTATCGCTATCTGTCTCAGAATCAGGGCAAAATCATTCAACTCACCCATGATTTAAAAGAGATTTTCGATGGATTCTCGTATTTTGAATTTGCTGATGCCGGTCTACCAAACAAGATTCTCAAGTTGTATTTTTCCAGATCGGGCGATTGCGCTGCGCGCACGCTACGAGATCGGGAAGACTATATTACATATCGATTTGGGGAACTTTCCGATGGTCAGCGGGTACTAATCGCTCTCTACACGCTCATATACTGCACCCAGTCTGAAGATTATACCCTCTGCATTGACGAACCAGAAAACTTTTTGGCTTTACCAGAGATCCAACCTTGGTTGATGCAACTTTATGACTTCTGTAGCGAAGGAAAAACTCAAGCTTTGCTGATTTCTCATCATCCTATATTGATTGACTATCTTTTGGTATCGCCCGTGGGCTATTGGTTCGATCGCCAGCAAAACAGTCCCGTTCGGGTTAAACGTATAAGCAACGATAACGATACTGGACTGCCCATTTCAGAGCTGGTGGCGCGGGGGTGGATCCATGAGTCAGCGTAGATCGACGGTTGTTATCTTATGCGAAGATAGGCAACAAGAAGTTTTTGCGCGTCATTTTCTCCAAAAAAGAGGATTTCCTGGACCATTCGCGGTCAAAATATGCCCGAAAAATAAACAGTCTGGAGAACAGTATATGCGCGAACTTTACCCAATGGAAGTGAAGGCATATCGCAGCAAAAAAAACTATCTTGCGATTTCCTTGGTAGTCGTCATTGATGCAGATAAATATACAGTAGCAGATCGCCTGCACCAGCTAGACACAGCCCTTGAGGAAGACTCGCAACCCAGACGCCAAGAGGAAGAACAGATTGCTATATTCGTGCCGAAAAGAAATATCGAAACTTGGATATACTATTTACAGGGAGAAACTGTTGATGAAGAAACAGCCTATCCCAAACTGCTGCGAGAGAGCGGAGCGATTGCAAGTCCGATGTTGAAGAATTAGCGCAGCAATGTCCTCGCGGACTGGATGAAAATGCCCCCCGATCGCTCCACATGGCCTGCGATGAGTTACAAAAGATTCTCCCAGCTTCTTAGCATCTTGTAGGTTGGGTTGAGGTTCCTTACCCAACAGCCCCAACGCATGTTGGGTTTCCCTGGGGCTCAACCCAACCTACTCACGTTAAAAATCAAACGGTAGGGTTGACAAAAGCCCGATCGCCCGTTATCATGGTAGAGTGCCAGCAAGGGGTGGCGATCGCCAGTAAAGAGGACCGTGCTGCAAATTTCCACCAGAATAGATGCCAGCATCAGCTAAAACTAGCACCATGCAACATTACCTAGATTATATTTCCATCAAGGGCTTCCGGAGTATCTGGGAGATCCAGAAGCTAAAACTACGCCCGATCAATATATTGATCGGGTCGGGAAAATCTAACTTTGTTGAAGTATTTTCCTTCTTAAATGCTATTCGCCGTGGTAAGTTAAGAAATTATACAGCCCAAAGAGGTGGAGCAGATACAATCTTGCACTTTGGCTCGAAAGTTACACCAGAAATAGAAATAGAAATTTCCTTTAACTCGCACGACGGGTATCAAATATTGTTAGGATCGACAGATATCGATGAACTTTATATCAAAGATGAACGCTGTTGGTTTTCGGGTAAACAATACCCAGGACAATACTACTATTGGATCTTAAATGCGGTGAACGGTGAAGCTGGCATTAGTCAACCTGGTCCAAGGATTACCAGTTGGGTGCAGTCACGTCTCGATCGTTTGCGAATTTATCACTTTCACGATCCGAGCAAACAGTCACCCATGAAACGACTTGCAGATGTTAATGATAATTATTTTTTGCGTTCGGATGGCTCAAATCTTCCTGCTTATTTACTTCTCTTAAGAGAACAAAATCAGTCTAGTTATCGTTTGATACGCAATACAGTGCACCTTTTTTATATGACTTTCAATTAGCTCCCTTGCGTCGCAATCAAAATAAAATTCGCCTAGAATGGATGCACAAACTCTCAGACCAATACTTTGATGTTTCGTCTCTATCTGATGGAACATTACGCTTCATTTGTCTGGCGACCTTATTACTGCAACCTACCCAAAAACGCCCTTCTCCTATCATTTTAGATGAGCCAGAACTGGGTTTACATCCTTATGCGATTGCGATGTGGGCAAGCATGGTCAAAGCTGCTGCTACAGAAACTCAGATTATTATTTCTACACAATCACCCCTGCTTCTGGATCATTTTGAACCAGAAGATATTTTGGTCACAGAATTAGAAGATGGGGCCACAACTCTCACTCGTTTGCAATCTAGTGAGTTAGAAGCATGGCTGGAAGACTATAGCTTGGGATAACTTTGGGAAAAAAATCAATTTGGTGGCAGACCTTAACATGGTTAGATTGTTGATAGTCGTAGAAGGAGAAACAGAAGAAACTTTTGTTAAAGAAGTTTTGGCCCCGCATCTTTATAACAAAGGATTTCATGCAGTTATCGCTAAGTTGATGGGTAATGCCCGCAAGCGCGATCGAAGGGGTGGAATTAAAAGGTGGCCCGGAGTGCGTGAAGAAATTATCCGACATCTCAATACAGATAGAGCCCTATATGTGTCAACAATGGTAGATTACTATGCTTTACCAGCAGGAGAAAATAATCCAAATGCATGGCCAGGGCGATTTCAAGCGAGTTGTTTAGAGTTTGACAATAAGGCTCAACATATTGAAGCAGAACTACAGCAAGATATTGTCGCTCAAAGCACAACGAATACAGAACGATTTATTCCCTATATCATTATGCATGAGTTTGAGGGGTTACTGTTTAGTAACTGCAAGCAGTTTGCTAGGAGTATCGTTCGGGAGGACTTAGCCACTAAGTTTCAAAACATTCGCGATCGATACTCCTCTCCAGAAGAGATTAATGATTCTCCCGAAACTCATCCATCTCAAAGAATTAAAACCTTGATGCCATAGTACCAAAAGCCTCTACATGGTAACTTGGCAGCGATTGATATTGGACTTGAGACTTTTCGCACAGAATGTCCGGGATTTCAGCGTTGGTTAGAGAAAATAGAATCCATTATCTAAAGACGATATAATTTGAGTCATAAGACTGTAGACTGTAGGTTGGGTCTGGAGCACGAAACCTAACCGCATTAACTGTGAGTCATAAGGCTGTAGGTTTGGTCTGGAGCACGAAACCCAACCGCACCAACTGTAAGCATATTTGCCATTCGCCCAGAAACCCGGTTTTCTGTAAAAACCAAAACCGGGTTTCTTAATTCACGGGTTTCTTAATAAAGTTATCCTTGATGATGAGGCGAATTTTTTCACCACAGCTTTATAGTAACGTCGGACAGTGGCCCGCAATAATTTCCATTGGTCTATGGCGTGTAAGACGATAAATGCCAGAAAGCTGTATGCTAGCCAAAAATGCATACTTCTGCCAAATTCTGCTATTCCCTTATTCACGACAAACAGACGGGACAAAACGATGCCGAAGAAGGCTACGTCTTTGTCATAGGAGTTGGAAAAGAACCAACCGCTCAGGGGAACTGCTAGCATGAAAATATACAACAATGTGTGCAGCGCGATTCTGCGGATGCGATCGAACTTCTATTTGGGGCGGCTTGGGGGTGCTTTGTGCTGGAGTTTGAGCAGCAGCATAAAGATCCTGACTGCAAGCAAGATCGTGGTTAAAATGCCCAGGGACTTGTGGAAATGTGCGATTCGTTTAGCGTAAAGTTACTTGACACATGTCAAGAAGAGGACCGCTACCAGGGTTACATTAGCCCT
>JACOMV010000007.1:27650-34309 GCA_014324065.1 Hormoscilla sp. SP12CHS1
CAGTGTAATAAGGCTGACACACTGGCCCAAAAAGGGAAAGGATACAGGTCATTGGCGGATGTTTCCCCGACCAATAAGCTACTTGGAGATACCCAACCGCCTCTACAAAATTTTGTCAAAGGACTATCCGCAGGTTTTGGAAAAACTTGCGGAGGAACAGGATGAGGATGATGAAAAAGTTCACCTTAGCCAAGAAACCATGCAGGCAATGTTTAAACCTGTATTGGATGGTTTGGTGAAAAAAGTCAAAGAACAATTTGCAAGTGTAGATCGTCGCGGGTGCGATATTATGTATCTCGTCGGTGGATTTTCTACATCGCCTGTTTTACGTCAACGCATTCAGCAATAATTTGGCGATCGCATCAAGATTGTGATGCCAAAACAACCCGGTGCAGCAATAGTGGAAGGGGCAGCCTCGTTTGGTCTAAATCCAGAAAGCATCCGCTCCCGCAGTTCTCGCCTTACCTATGGTTGCCAGGTTTGTCAAGTGTTTGATGAAAATCGCGATCGCCATCAGAAAAGCAAGCGTAAATATTATGAAGAACAAGGTGACTGGTATATTGGCAATCGTTTTAGTCACTTTGTGCTAGCAGGTGACAGTGTTGATGTTAACGAAGTAGTCACGCACTCATTTTATCCTATGAGGTCGGATCAGAAGGGATTAAATTTTACATTTTATGCAACGCGGAAAAAGAATCCACGCTATGTAGATGAGCCAGATGTAGAAGAGTTGGGACAGTTAGAAGTTGATATGTCTTCAACAGTTGGTAAACAGATAGATGAACGGAATGTTGAAGTTTCCATGAACTTTGGCAGAATCGAAATAGCCGTTACTGCCAGAGATATGAAAACAGGACAAACGTACAACACAAATCTGCGTTTTTCTTCCACATACTCAATCGAATAAGGGAGCGTATACATGATGGAATCACCTAACCCAGGGGAAACCCCAGAAGTAGAGCGAGACACCTCAGCAGATGCAGAAGCACAGAAAAAGCTACGGGGTGACGCAGTAATTACAGACTCATCTACAACATCTGAACAAGCAGAAGGGAACGAAATTTATTCTCCTAGCTCAGAGGAAGATAATGATGCAGCAAGAGTAAAGGATCCTGTAGATCCTGCTGACCAAAAAATAGCACCGCAGCCAAGTAAAAAAAGAATTGGAATTGGAGGTATTTTAGGGATGTCTCAAACAAACGAAAAAATCTACAACAACCTTGTAGAGGTTTATAAATGGCTAGCTAATATCTATGAAAGACACAATCTAACAATTAGATACGAGGACATGTATTCTAGCTGTGAAAAGATAAAAGCAGCACTGGATCTAATTGAAAGATTGTCAAATGATAAAAAAGAACTCCGCGATGAATTAGAAGAAGAAGGCAAAATTAAGCGTAAATTGCAGTCAGACTACAAGTCACTAAAACAAAAGAATGAAAATCTTGCAGCAGAAAGGGATGGGCTTCGCCGTACAAGAAAAAGCGGAAAAATATAATCAGCAGTTACAAGAACTTAAGGATCAATGCCGGCAAAAGGATCTGGAAGTTGAAACAGTCAAAGGACAGAAGGAATCTTTGGAAGGAGAGCTTAAAGAACAAGAAGCAAGCAAGAGTAAACTGTTAGCAGAAGTGGCACGCCTGAAACTAAATACAGGTACGCATTATGACGGAACGAGCGAGCGACCACAGCACCATGTTTTGACAGGGGAATATAAAACCCTCAAAGAGCAGCATCTGGAACCTCGGAAGCTGCGATCGCCACCTCCCAAGCAACCTATCTCGAACTCGCCGATCTGCGCCTGGAACTGGAACAAAAAGAGCAGGAGTGGTTGCTTTACTATAATGCTGCCCTGGAAGACCTGCGGACCCTGATTACCGAAGTACAAGCTCATCGTCAAGTCGAAATCGAACTTGGCGAGGCGTCCGACGAAGTCGAAACCTTTCGTGAAGAAGTAGACTATTGGACAGATGGACGTTTAAGTGCCCACGAGCAGAAACTTAAAGATCTTGAACAGCAACTCAAAGATGGCGAGCAAACCCTCACAACCGAGCAAATCAAGCAATTGGCAGAGCAAATCGATGCCTTGAGTCCTGAATTGGCTGAAATTGCCGAGTACGCAAAAATGCAAGTGATTTTGTCCATAATGCGTGAAGACATTGCGGATGCATTGGTCAAAATCATGGAATCCGACTATGGCTATCAAATTGACGATCCTAATGCAGATGTAACCTACGAAGGTTCCGATCGTCGTAATGCTTTTGTAGTCAAGGTCAAAAATATTGCTGGCGATGAAGTGGTCACAGTCATTAGCCCCGAAAAAGAATTTGGCGCCAACAACGTTTCCATTAACACCTTCAGCGATCGCTTACACAATGATGCAGAACTAGGCAAACGAGCTGAACGTATTTTTGATGCCCTTCATGAGGAAGTCGGACTAGAACTCAAGGGTGAAACCAAAATTCACGTCCCCAAAGAAGAATATCAAGATATTGAACAAGTGAGACGCCGTATAGTTAACCGTTCGCAAACAGAACAGCGCTTTTCACAAGGGTCAACTTGACTCTGACGATCTATTTCTATTCCCAAAGCGAAAGATATCCTTAATTGAATTTCTTTCGCTGAATAACCGGAATACGGGGCTAATAAAATAGACAATTATACCAATGGCTAACAACCAAAAAATAGACAAAATTAAACAAACTTTAGAGCGGATCGCAGTAGCCATTAACAGCGATTCGGGATTGCAGGATTTCGACAAGATTGAGATTCCATTTCAATTAACGCAAGCCTGCATGGAACTATGGACAGATTGTTTTTCCATACCCATGCTGCAAAACTTAGCTAATGACGATCCTGAGACTCTGGAAGCATGGGCGATCGGCCTGAATAGTACTCTGCAAGTGCAGTTAGGTATATTAAACCAATGGATGCCATTTTTGAGCGCCTCTCTGCCTCCGAATTTGCGACAAAAAGCCGAAAAGCGGACGGCAGAATTAGAGCAACTTGCCAAAGAAAAATCCGCATTACTGCAAGCTGTTCCCAACTTATTGGAACGAGAAACAGAGTTACATAAGCAAGGGGCAGAACTTGATGCATTGCGAGCAAAAGTTAATGAATTACAAACCATTGAAGCCGAGGTGAGTGCTACTGATTTGCCAAGCTTACGAGCAGAAGTAGATCGAAAAGAAAGGGACCTGTTACCGGCCAAAGAGACCATCGTACAGTTGCAGCAACAAAAAGCATATCTGGAAACAGAAATAGGTTTTTTACATATCCAACAGCAAAGCTTAAAGAGGGAAATTGAGTCCCAAGAAGAACGAAAAATACGTCAAGAATTAGATGTTATGAGTCCAATTAGCAAATTGTGCGATCTCACGGAAACTGCTAAAGCAAAATTGAGTAATTCCTTAGCTGAAGCCCTTAAAAATATTGACTGTCAACGGGATGAATATAACCAGCAGTGGCAGCAACTACAGGAAGTTATCAATAGCTACAATCGCTATCAGACGGAGACAGAAGCAATTCGTGAGGATCTCGATCTCCACTATAAAATTGATGTAGATTTAGGACGTCACTTGCCCATCAATCACAGTCGGATAGAAATGCTGAGAAAGACCATTCAAGAACAGTTAGATGAATTTGATCGGGAACTTCAGGCTGCCCACACACGGCACGAACTCTCTCAACAAAAGCAATACATTACCTTTAGAACGCAACCTTAGACAACTGTAGGATAGTCCAATGACTCTTATCAACCTTGCTGATTTTTGTCCAGCAACTCGCGTCCTCGGTCCAGGATTACGTTTTGTACTGTGGGTATAAGGCTGCTGCTTTCGCTGTCAAGGATGCATTTCCCCAGATACAATACCTCAAGTAAAAGCAACCCTCATTGAGCCTAAAGTAATTACCCAAGCTATTCTTAGCAATTCTCAGTTAGACGGGATCGCCATATCGGGAGGGGAACCTATGCTTCAAGCCCCAGCACTCAGCGAACTGTTTGCGATTTTACGTCAAGAACGGGATCTTTCCATTATCTGCTATACAGGCTTTACCCTGGCCCAGCTTGAAGCCAAAAACGATCCCGAGATTGCTGTAATGCTCTCATACATAGATGTTCTGATTGATGGCTTGTATATCGAAGCTCAAAACGATAATCGCGGTTGGCGAGGATCTACTAACCAGGTCGTGCATTTCTTAAGTTCGCGTCACTTAGAAGGTGCGCCTTTGTTTACCGAACGTAAACGGGATATCGAGGTATATTTGCGGAATGATAATGCTCTTATGGTAGGTGTCCCAACTTGGGAATTTTCCAACCAATTTCCAGATATCATTAGATCTCTTGGCAAAGTCGGTGATGGAGTAGGATAGAGATTAGCAAGAATGGCAAATCAATGATTACCCTACGAATGGGCTAGATTAGAGAGAAAAGATGTAATGGATAAATATGGGTGAAAATAGTATAAAAGAAATAATTTTCTTGGTGTCAGAGGATCCGGAAGACTGTTATATTGCTAAAGCGATCGGGGAATATATTTTCACTCAAGCAGATAGCATGCAAGAACTGGGAGAAATGATTAAAGATGCTGTTCATTGCCATTATCCCGACGAGCAAAATCGTTCTCAACCGGTAGCTGTTGTCCATCACTATTAGTCAACCCAAAGGAGCAGTTGACAGCAGGCACTCCGATGTGTTAAGCTAAGAATTGACTGGGCTGTCCGATGCCGAAACTTAGTTGGGTGCATCTCACTTTTGACATTCGTAGGTTGGGTTGACGTTAGGAAACCCAACAAGCGCAAAGCTAACAACATCTCGTGGGTTGGGTTTCGTGCCTCAACCCAACCTACGACATTAATATTTTTGCAAATATGAGATGCACCCACTTAGTTGGATATGGCGATCGGGTACTTATATCACAGGCTATATGACATGGAGAAGCGTCTGGGTGGGAAGATTGGGTCTGTTTAAGTATGATAGAAAAATAAATGATAGGATAGCAATCAATGTCTAAAGAATTAGTTGAATTAATGAGACAAGCAAATGCACTAACGCCAGATGAGCAACTACAACTAATCGCTCATCTAGTAGAAAGTATCGGACATTGCCAAATCGAAGCGAAGCCACGCCGAGATGTGATGGAATTTATGGGAATAGCACCCAATATGTTAGGAGGAATGGATGCTCAGGAATATGTCAACCGCATGAGGAGGGGTGAGTTTCCCGAACTAGAAATTAAACCAAGGAAAGAAAAGTGAGCATTGATGAAAGTATACAGAGTATAACCAGGCTGTTTCTGGACACTGCGCCAGTCATCTACCTGGTTGAGCAAAACACGCAATACTTGGTATTAGTCAGAGCAGTGTTCCAGTGTATTCGAGAGGGTTCGCCAATAGCTGTAACCTCACCCGTAACTTTGGCAGAGTGTTTGGTTCATCCCTATACTCGTGGAGACATGCAACTGCAACAAAACTTCATTCAATTAATTACAAATACCAAGAACATAGACTTCGTATCAATTAACCAAAATATAGCACTGCAAGCGGCTGAACTGCGGGCTAGATACAATCTCTCTCTAACAGATGCTTTTCAAGTTGCTGTTGCTTTAGCTACAAACTGCGAGTCGTTTCTTACTAATGATGCTATGCTCAAGCGAGTCACGGAATTGCAAATATTAGTCCTGAATGACTTTTTAGATCCTGCTGAGTAGCACCCCATTGACTAGCGCTCCGACGTCGCGCACTGCCTATACGGAATGTGGTGGTAGCATAGCAAAGCGTGAGAGCGACGTCCGTCACTATTGTCAAGCCAAAGTAGCAATTGACAGCAGGCACTCCGATGCGTTAAGCTAAGAATTGACTGGGCCTCTGGATGCCGAAGCTTAGTTGGATATGGCGATCGGATCGGGAAAATAGGGAGTTCGAGCGAAAATGGCCATTTCGATCCTGATCGCAAGATCGGAAGGAGTTGTTCGGAATCGTGCGATCGCCGGTCCAACGACAAAATAACGTTATCCCTAAAGAATAACTCATGCTACAATGAAGAAATAATGACACAGATAGAAAGGTCGATCGCCGAGTAAGAGTCAGACTTGAGATTTGCGCTAGCATAAGACTGTAGCGGTTAAAATCGTAGATATACAAACCTTAGATTCACTATTCTGTAAGAACAGGAGGTCTAAATGCCAAAATCCCCAAACATACCACCGGAACCCGAGATTACACACGAACAAAGAGAAGCAGCAGAAGCAGAAATCAGGGAAAAGCAAAAAACAGTTGACTATGACACAAAAGAATATCCAGTGGAAGTGCTTGTCCTGAAATACCGAGATGGGCTGGATGAAGATACCAATGAGTTGTATATACCCGACTATCAGCGAGATATGATTTGGGAAGAAACTCGGCAGTCAAAGTTTATTGAATCAATTTTTCTAGGACTACCTATTCCCTATATTTTTGTTGCAGATCTGCGACCAAAGCAAGAAGATGATGAAGATGATTTAGCCCGGTTATAAATTGTTGATGGAACTCAACGTATCCGTACTTTAGACAGATTCCTCAATAATGAACTAAAGCTGCGTGGACTGTGCGATTCGTTTAAAGTAAACTGACTTGACACAAATCAAGAAAGGGGAGCGTTACCAGGGAATCATTAGCCCTGA
>JACOMV010000008.1 GCA_014324065.1 Hormoscilla sp. SP12CHS1
GGAGCAGTCCCTGCGTTACAAGCGTTTCCAGCGTTCTGGCGCCCATGCGATGTGTAATTAATTTTGTCTAACTACTTAACCAAGGGGAAATATCAGAAGTAACCGCAGGTTTAGATGTTTTCATGGCTGGTTGAGAAAAGTCGAGCCACCATGGCTGCCATCCTCCGCAGATTTGGCGTCATGGCAGTAATCATGTAGTAACTGTAGTCATAACCTCCCAGGGAGCAATAACCTCCCTGGGAAGCGGCCTGTATACGCCGGTGCCAGCAGGTGGCGCGCCATCAATAAGGTGCCATTTTGCGAGCAATAACCTCGCAGACTGCGAGCAATAACCTCACAGAGTGCGAGAGCATCGTCCAGTACGCCGGTGCCAGCAGGTGACAACTGCGAGTCATAACCTCCCTAGCTCGCCCGACATCCCCTCTGATTTAGGCTCCCTCAGCAAATTGCGACACCTCTGGCCGATTAGGGACAAGTTAGATGATAAGCGCAAGCCATTGGGGGAGAGACCTAGGCGATCGCGCAAAATTTCGGCTTTTTTTTCCGACTCTGCTAGACTCATCCGGGCTCCTTCTACCACTTCTGCTGGGGCTTTGTTAACAAAACCCGGATTATTGAGACGGCCTTCCAGAGATTTAATTTCTGCTTCTATCTTACCCAAATCCTTCTGCAACTTAGCACACAGGGCCTCCACATCCACTACACCTGCCAAGGGAATTAGCACTTGTACTGTCCCCGTCACCCCTGCTATAATCTGCCCAACTTCCGCCACAGTCTCGGTAATGGTTAATTTCTCCACCTTACCAATCTCTCGCAGATAAGTTTCCCCGGCCTCCAGTATTTTTCGTTCCCTGACGCTTTCACTCTGCAAGATGGCGTCCACCTGCACTCCGGGTTTAACATCCGCCTCCGCCCGCAAATTCCGGATCGTGCGGATCGTGTCAATTATCAGGTCAAAGTCTTCTTCCAACTGGCGATCTATTATACTTGTCTGGGCCTGGGGATAAAGTGCGCTCGCCAAAGATTTCCCTGCCTCTGCTTGAGTGAGAGTCTGCCAAATTTCCTCGGTAATATGGGGCATAAAGGGATGCAGCAGTTTCAGGATCCCTTCTAATACGCAGGCCAAAGTCTGCTGGGCCACTATTCTGGAACCTGATTCCCCATCTTGACGCAGTCGCGATTTTACCAATTCAATGTACCAATCGCAGAAGTCCCCCCAGATGAATTCATAGAGTCCCTTCGCTGCTTCTCCCAAACCATAATTATCTATGTAGTCCCCTGTCTGCTGTACCACTCGATCGAACCGAGACAAAATCCAGCGATCGCAAAGTTCCAGGGCCTCCATTTTAGGAGAACCCAATGTTTCTGGAGTTTTCCCATCCAGGTTCATCATCACAAACCGGGCCGCATTCCACAACTTATTAGCAAAATTGCGGGATGCTTCCACCGATGCTGACTCATCCGTCTTGCGGTCATATTCCAAGCGGATATCTTGACCTGCACCTGCCACTTCCTTAATCAAAGTATAACGCAGGGCATCCGTACCGTATTTCTCAATCAGCAGCAGCGGATCGATGCCGTTCCCCGCTGACTTGGACATTTTTTTGTTGTTCTCATCCCTGACCAACCCGTGAATATAGACATCCTTAAAGGGCATCTGACCCGTAAAATGTCCTGCCATCATCGTCATCCGGGCTACCCAGAAGAAAATGATATCAAAACCCGTTACCAAGGTTGTCGTCGGATAGTAAAAGTCTAAGTCAGGATGGTCTTTTTCCGGCCAGCCCATTGTCGAAAATGGCCATAGTCCCGAAGAAAACCAGGTATCTAACACGTCGGGATCCTGTTTCAACTGCACATCTTCGCCAAACTTGGCTTTCGCTTTTACTTCTGCTGCTTCGCGATCGCCTGCCACAAAGAAGGGGGTAGTATCAGTTATTTCGCCCCCAGTTTCACTCACCGCATACCAGGCCGGAATTTGATGTCCCCACCACAGTTGGCGGGAGATACACCAGTCTTTCAATTTTATTAGCCAATCCCGATAGACCTTCGTCCAGCGATCGGGGACAAACCGAGGGGAATTTTGTTCGTCCAAGAATTCCAGAGTTTTATCTGCGATCGGGTGAATTTTCACGAACCACTGGGTAGAGAGGAGAGGTTCGACCGGTACCTTGCCCCGATCGCTATAGGGGACAGCATGGGTATAATCTTCAACCTTAACCAGGAAATTTTCCTCTCGCAACTGTGCCACCACATTTTTGCGGACGACAAAGCGGTCTTGTCCCTGAAAATGTCCCGCATTTTCATTCAAGCTGCCATCCTTATTCATAATATTGATGAAGGGCAACTGGTGGCGCTGGCCCATCTCAAAGTCATTGGGATCGTGGGCGGGAGTCACCTTCACGCAACCCGTCCCGAACTCCCGATCGACCAATTCATCGCCAATAATCGGAATTTCCCGGTTCATAATTGGCAAAGTGACGGTTTTGCCGATTAAATGCTGATAGCGTTCGTCTTGGGGATTAACTGCCACCGCCGTATCCCCCAACATAGTTTCCGGTCGGGTGGTTGCCACCTCCACATAGCCGCTACCATCTGTGAGAGGATAGCGAAAATGCCACAGATGCCCATTTACCTCCTTACTTTCCACCTCCAGGTCAGACACCGCCGACTGGGAAGCTGGGCACCAGTTGACCATGTAGTTGCCGCGATAAATCAGTCCTTGTTCGTAGAATTGGACGAATGCTGCTAATACCGCTTTGGATAAGCCTGCATCCATAGTAAAGCGTTCCCGGGACCAATCCACCGACACCCCCAGGCGTCGCAGTTGGTTGACGATCGTCCCCCCGGACTCCGCTTTCCATTGCCAGGCCCGTTCCAGAAAGCGATCGCGGCCCAAACTAGAGCGAGTTTTGCCTTCAGCAAGTAATTGTCTTTCCAGAATCGTTTGGACAGCGATGCTAGCGTGGTCCGTTCCGGGCAACCAGAGAGTATTGCGTCCGCGCATCCGGTGGTAGCGGACCAAAGTATCGATGAGGGCACTTTCAAAAGCGTGACCCATATGGAGACTGCCCGTGACATTAGGGGGCGGGATAACGACACAGTAAGGTTCGCCGCCTTTTGCGGGGTCAGCAAGGAAGACCTGATGGTCTTGCCAATATTGTTGCCACTTGGCTTCGGTATTAGAGGGGTCGTATTTGCTGAGCAGAATGGTCGAGGTCATCAGAGATCCTGGACAGATGATGGGACATGGGATTTATTCTAAGATCTGCTGGCGCTACTGCCAAGTCTCCTGGCCAGCCCGGGGTTCAAACCCCGGGCTAATAGCTCAAGTGGGTTTTAACCCACTTCAATGGCCCCACGCGAGGGAAGGAGTTCCGAACTCCAAACTCCGGTGGGGGGCGATCGCGGTGTTGATGGCCTGTGTTGCTCGCCACCCATCACCAGTCATCAATCACCTTGAGATTAGCGCGGGGTAGCATATCTGCTGACATTCTCAATTCGACCTTGTCAATTTTCCATTGTCAATTCCTCGTTCCCTGGCTCCGCCTGGGAACGCCATTTTCAATCCCTACACCAGTCTCTCAAATTAAGTAGCTGTGCATTGGTAAACTGAATGGCTGTAATTTTTTGTATCTTTTGATAAAATGGCTTCAATTATCGCCCAGAAATAGGTTCAGCCATTTGACAATTATTTCTTGTTCTTGTTATGGAGTCATGATTCTCTATCTGCCAAACAATCTGTTGCTATAATATTATCATCGCTTTGGGAGCAGCTGTCCGTGAGGACCGATCGGTCTGTTCCTGCTGCCGGTCCTCCAGAGCCAAAACCTGGCCATCAACGGGGTGGCCGATGCTAAAGAGCCCGTTCGGTAAATCCATGTTATCATAGGTCTATCCACCACCAGAGGCGATCGGCCTTCCTGAACTCATCTGCTACAGCTATGGAATTAAGAAATTATATCACAGCTAAAATCAGTCGGGGCGAACAACAAGGTTATGTAGCCGAATGCCTAGAAATTAATGTAGTCACTCAGGGTAGTAATTTAGATGAAATTGTCAGCAATCTGCAAGAAGCAGTTGCTTTATATCTAGAAGATGAAGATCCCACAGAATTAGGTTTTGTTGCCCAACCTACAGTCCTAGTTACCTTTGAGTTTCATCCAGAATATGCCTAAAATTAGAAGATTATCGGGAACAGAAATTATTAAAATATTGGCAAGATTTGGCTTCTTAAGGCATAGCCAAAAGGGAAGTCATGTGAAGTTACGTCGAAAAAATCTCGATCGTAAGGAGACGCTGATAGTTCCCTTACATCAAGAGTTAGATACAGGAACTTGTCAAGCAATTTTCAAACAAGCGACAGCTTATATTCCAGAATCAGAACTATATTCCTATTTCTATGAATGAGGTAATCGATGAGATAATCAGGCTAGACGATCGCCCTTCAAATTGCGATAAAAGAGGCAAGTGTCTGTCTCCGAAGATGCGATCGCCCTGGAAAATGTTCGGTTCAAGAATAGCTATCCATAGACAAATAATCAATTGGCAATTTTCAATTTGCAATTCTCCTCTTACTAAATCTGTCAGAATAGTCAAGGCAAACATATCGGAACTTGTCATCGTGGCTTACAAAATCGGTTTACTGGGATTGGGTACCGTTGGTGGGGGGACAGCAGAGATATTACTCGACCCCAAGGGACGCCATCCCCTATTGCAGGAATTGTCAATCTATCGGGTGGGCCTGCGGGATCTCTCCAAACCTCGCCCTGTCAAATTGCCTGCGGATATGCTGACAACGGATCTAGAGGCAATTGTCACAGACGAGGCAGTTGATATTATCGTAGAGTTGATTGGGGGACTGGAACTGGCCCGATCGCTCATTCTGAAAGCCATTGCCCACGGAAAGCATGTGGTCACTGCCAACAAAGCGGTAATTTCCCGCTACGGTGATGAAATTTACACGGCGGCCAATAACGCTGGCGTCTACGTAATGCTAGAAGCGGCGGTGGGAGGTGGCATTCCCGTGATTGCACCCTTGAAACAGGCATTAGTTGTCAACCGCATTCAATCTGTAATCGGCATTGTGAACGGTACGACAAACTATATCCTGACTAAAATGCAACGGGAAGGCATTGATTTTGCCTATGTTTTAGCGGAAGCACAGCAGTTGGGTTACGCGGAAGCAGATCCTACTGCCGATGTAGATGGTTTGGATGCTGCAGATAAAATTGCTATTCTGGCATCCTTAGCTTTTGGGGGACGCTTGAAACTAGAAGATGTTTATTGCGAAGGCATTCGTCATGTAACTGTAGCAGATATTGCCTATGCCGAAAAACTGGGATTTGAAATTAAATTGCTGGCGATCGCCCAACGGAACCTAGAAGACTCCCTGCAAGTGAGGGTTCATCCCACTCTGGTTCCCCAAATTCATCCCCTCGCTAGCATCAGCGGCGTTTATAATGCCATCTTAGTCGAAGGAGAACCGATCGGACAGGTAATGTTTTACGGACGGGGTGCGGGTGCTGGTCCCACTGCTAGTGCCGTAGTTGCCGATCTAATGAATATTGCCGCTATTCTGCAAACGGAAACCGAACCCATACCCCATCCCTTGATATCGTGTCACCATCAACATTATTGCCCGATCGCCCCAATAGAAGAACTCCAGACCCGATTTTACGTCCGCTTTCTGACCAAAGACAAACCGGGCGTCATCGGTCACTTGGGCACATGCTTCGGCAACAATAATGTTAGCCTCGAATCCCTTGTCCAAATCGGCTTTAAGGGTCAACTAGCAGAAATTGTCGTCCTTACCCACGCAACCCGTGAAGGCAACTTCCGCAATGCCCTCAATGAAATTAACACTCTGGATGCTGTTGACAGCATTCCTAGTGCGATCCGAGTTCTTTAGCTAGTTGCTAATTGCTAATTGCTAATTGCTATGAACAATGAACAATTAGCAATTAGCTATAATAATATATTTGTCGGTAATCCGTCAATACTGGTTTGATTCTTCTTTTCCCAGTATTCAATAATTCCTGTTTCCCCCTTCTTTTGGGCCCAAGCTTTCAAGGTTGGTCTTTCTCCCTTAAACTCATAAAGGGGAACCCCATAACCACAAGATGTCTGGACGCTTTCAATTGCTAAAACCATAATTTGCCTTTCTCCAGGCAGCTTTTCAAACAGGGGATATAAATCTTGCCACTCTTCATCTCGGGGAAAAATTACTCTCCCTTGTCCGTAAATGCGCAGGATTAAAGGCGAACTCCCAAAACTACAAAACATCATTGTCATTCGCTCATTTTCTTGTAAATGGGCCGCTGTTTCATTGCCACTTCCGGTTAAGTCTAAATAGGCAACTGTCCGGTTATCAATACACCGAAAAGTATCCATCCCCTTTGGGGAGAGATTTATTCTCCCCTTTGACGGCGCCGTTGCTGTAAAAAACATTTGCTGTGCCGCGATGAACTGCCGTAAGGAGTCATTCAATTGCTCGTAGAATTTAGCCATCCTCTTCGCTGATTATTTGTGGCACCTTGAAGAAATCACCATCTTGGTCCGGCGCACATCCTAGAATAGCATCCCGGTTAGGGTCCGGTTGCAGTTCATCTGGCCGCGTCACGTTACTGACATCTATTGCCCGTGTTGTCGGCGGCACATCACTGGTATCTAGTTCGCTCAGCTGTTCAAAATAGTCCAGAATACTGCTCAGTTGAGTAGTAAACTTCTCCTCCTCGTCCGCAGTTAATTCCAAACGGGCCAGATGGGCAACTTTGCGGACTTGTTCTAGATCGATCTTCATCGGGATTTCCTAATTATTCTTATTAAATATATAACCTACGGACAGGCGGGACGGACAGGCGGGACGGACAGGCGGGACGCCCGTCCTACAGATATTAGAAAAATATATCCATTTCCGATCGCCCCGTATTTTTGAGCCAATTTTGAGCTTCAATGTAGTTATTGGGAGCCTGGCGAATTGCTTGCTTCCAATACTCAGCTGCTTTATCAAACATAGCTTCACCTGCGTCATCATCACCAACTTCCTTTGCCCTTTCCCCCTTGTAGTGGTAAATGACAGCAATATTGTTCAGCGCTTGGGGGAGGCGAGCATTTTGTGCTAGAGCCTGCTGATAATAATCTAGGGCCTTCTCATGTTCGCCGTTGCTGGCATGGATCAATCCGATATTATACAGGATATAGCTGCGATCGTTCGGATCTTCTTCTATCTCCAGCGCTTCATAGTAATTTTCCAATGCTTCCGCGTATTCTCCATCTGCTTGAGCTGACATTCCATCCCGGTAATAGGCAAAAGCTTCTTTCGCTTTTTTGTTCGTCGGCATTATCTTGAGTATGATATCTGCCATTACCGTAAAGCTTTTGTCAATGAAATTATCGTTACGTTGTGTTCTGGGCATTATTCCTCCCCTTTTCTCTGATTATATCACATTTAAGTAAGGACTAAAGTCCTTACTACGAACGATGAACGATGAACGGCGAACTGCTCCCGCTACGAACGGTAACGCTGACTTGCTTGGGAATTAGTTAATTGTAGTAATTTCTCTTCTCCCAACTCCTGCTTGACCGTTGGTTTAGACGGTACCACTCCCAAGGCACGTATAATCTCTGCCCCCAGGGCCTTCGCTAGCAATGGCGGTACCGAATTCGCCACTTGTCGGAAGCCGTGCCATTTCGTTCCATGAAATCTAAACCAGTCCGGGAAAGAATGCATCCTTGCTGCTTCCCTGACTGTGATACATCTGGGTATATAGGGATGAATTGGTCTCGGGGCCGTGAATGAACCCTGATTCCTGTCCGTTCCCCCCCGGAGACTGTTGCATATTCCTTCTGGATGCAGCTTCTGGAAACGACTGATTTTTTCCCTTTGACCCTCTTTGGTATTCTCAAATCGTTTAATCGATCGCAATGAATGTTTGGTCAGTATACTGGCCGTGAGCAGTTGTCGATCGTATTCCCGATCGTAGGCATAATTATCTGCTAAAAAGTCCCGATCGCGCAGTGCCCTGGCATAATCGCTAGGCTTGCCGTACTCGGCGTAGGCCCAGTCCTGCTTGAACAATTCTGGGTAGTTTTTCGCTTCTGGCAGGTCTGATAATGCATCCCATACCGTGGGACCGGGGGGCATATCTGAATCTTGATGCCGTTCGCGTAGCTTGGGTTTTGCTGGTTTCGTCGTTGGCAGGGGATATTTCGGCAACTTCCTGTCTGACCGGCATCCTAGCAGAAACAATCGTTCCCTCGCCTCTGCTACCCCGTAGTTGGCAGCATTGAGAGATTTGTAATCCTCTTGTACTTGATAGCCTGCTTCCTTCAACTTCTTGATCAAAGTCTTCAGTCGCTGTTTTTGCCTCCCGATCGCCAGTCCCCGGTCATTTTCTATCACGAAATATTTCGGTTGTAGCTCCACAACCAGTCTGTGAAAATGATACAACACCGAGTTCCGCTGTTCGGAAGCCGCCCGTCTGCCCGTGGGAGCCAATCCTTGATAGATTGGTAACCCTGCCAGCACTACGTCTATCTCCCGATCGCCTATTTCTGACCTCGACCTTATTTCTGATCCCGTAATTTCTACTATATTCTGGCAGACCACCGACCAAAAGGGGAAATTATACTCGTGGATAGCGCAGTGTATTGGGTCTATGTCAACCGATGCCAGCACGTCAAACCCTGCTTGTTCAAACCCTAGGGTCATCCCTCCTGCACCTGCGCACAAGTCTACTGCGATCGGTCGTTCTTTCTTTGTCTCACTACTCATGTTCTTACTTTTTTCATCATTTTTGCCTGTTCTGGTCCGGACTCCGGTAGTGGGGCAATGTCAGGCATTGTACCATATCCTTGCCCTACCGCGAGCGCCTTTGCCCGATCTACCTGTCTCGCGAGGATTTTTTTACTATAATGCCCGTTCGCGTAGCGTGCGCGCAGCGCAATCGCTTTTTTTTCAATCCCTTTTCTACCCCCATTCTCTCCCAGGCGATCGCCCCCTGCCCCGAACCGGCGATCTCCGGTTGTCACCCCCGGCCTGACGGGGTGGCAATCGCCTGCTGCCAGGAAAGGACATCCTATTGTATAATCTACCTGATGCACCTGATCGCCCAGCCCGATCGTACCCACTTACCACTCACCACTGACTACTGACCACTCACCCATGAAAGAAATATCTGCACCAAAACCGATCAACCCTTGGGATTATAAGCCTTGGTGGTGTCAACCTTGGTCAATTATCCTCACTGGTATAACTATCATTAGCATCAGTTGGTTCCTCTTCAGGACCATCTGGATCTCAATTATTGTCTCTGTGCCCGTGTGCGCCTGGATGAGCTTTTTTCTGTTAATCTGGCCGCCACTGATGCGTAATATGCTAGCATCTTACCACCGAGCGTCACATTCGGCGATCGGGGGCGATCGCTCCTGATGGCCAAGCTTTCAACGCTGGCGAAACTCAAACCCATTCGCCTCTGCATAACGGTGCAAAAACCGCATCACTCGTTCAAAAGCTGATTCTGAGTTGACTTCAAATGTACAGAAGGCTTTTGACAGTTCATCCTCTTTTTCAAAGATAAACTTAATGCCACTGGGAATTACGCGAATTTCCCCTTCTTCATCCCGCAGCAGCAGGGCGTCAACTTTTTTGGTCAAGCTCCGAAATTGCTCGATCGCCCGCAGGCGGTCGAAGGTTAAAACCACAATCTTGGTTTCATCATTCCGGCGTTTTCGCAAGCTAATGCCAGCGATCGCCTCATCCAGTCCCTCAATAAATTGTACGGATACAGTCACAGCAGATACCCAATTCTAGTTCTAACTCAGTTTACCAGTATATGACATTGACTGCAAAAACCGGGCGGGAATTGAGGGAAATCCTCCCCAGTGGAGATGAATGTAGGAAGCATGTAGTTGATACAACTGCCATCCTTCCGTACCTGCTTGGCCTTGGGAGTCATATCCCTTTGTCCGATATAATGGTTCTTTGGGTACTTTGGTCAGCTGGGAACGGTGAAACTCATGTCCCCGCACAACAACGTCCGTCCGCAGCAGGGGACTATCTCGCAATGCTATTGCTTGTCTATATCCTAAGGTTAGCCCTTTGGTCACGATCGTCGATGCGGGCAATACTCCTACCATTGGCCAGGACTTGCCGGCAAAATCAACTATAAACTCGCACAAATACATTAAACCGCCGCATTCGGCATAGGTCGGCATTTCTGTCAAGATTGCCTCCCGCAGGGCCTGGCGAACGGGGATGTTTTCTGCTAGCTGTTGGGCAAACATTTCTGGAAACCCGCCTCCAAAATATAATCCCTGCACTCGGTCTGGTAAACTCTTGTCTGCTAGGGGACTCCAAGGGATTAATTCGGCCCCTAGCTGTTCTAATAGGTCGAGGTTATCCTGGTAGTAGAAGCTGAAAGCGGCATCCCGGGCGATCGCCAATCTGACTGGCGATCGCCCGGTGGGTATTGCTGCATGTCTATTGGGTATGGGGGATTTGGGGGAGCATTGCACGAGTGGGATTAGCTGTTCCCAGTCAAAGCTATTTTCTCCCAAGTGGGCCAGTTTGTCAATTATTGCATCCAGCTGGGGAATTTCGGCGGTGGGGACTAATCCCAAATGCCGATCGGGGATGGTAATATTATCCTGTCGCCGCAGCACTCCTAAGATTGGCAAATGCAAGGGTAGTAGAGCTGCTTCGAGCAGTTCGAGATGCCGATCGCTCCCTACCCGATTTAATACTACACCTGCTATTGTAATCCTGGGGTCGAAAGACCGATACCCGTGGGCGATCGCTCCTACGGAACCGGATAATTTACTACAATCGATTACCAATAATACGGGCAAATCCAGTAACCTAGCTATATGGGCCGTACTGGCAAAATCAGTTGTCTCAAGGAAAGAAATGCCATCAAATAGTCCCATCACCCCTTCCACCAGGGCGAAGTCCACTGCTCGAGTATGGAGAGCAAAACATTGCTGTACGTACTCTGGGTCAGTCAGCACCGGATCTAAATTCCGACAAGGGCGACCCGTGACATACTGATGAAACATCGGGTCAATATAATCAGGACCGACCTTAAAAGATTGCACTCCGTAGCGTTGCAAATATGCTAGCATACAGAGAGTACAAGTTGTTTTCCCGACGCCGCTGCTAACGCCCGCAATTACTAAAGCCATTTCTGTTTAAAAACGAGCTAAAAAAAAAAGATGTTGTGCTATCATTATATCATAGTAGAAGCCTAGGCTTACCTAAGAGGAAAGCCCCGGTCAGCTCCGGCTGCTGACAAGGAGAGCGGTCCCAATTGATGGATAATGGAGAAAGCAGTAATAGCACCCAAGAAAATGAAAGAACTTGATGTAGAAAAGACCAATGGCCAGCTAAAGCAGCTCATGGAATTTGAACTGGCAGGAGTCGTGCGCTATACTCACTATTCCCTGATGGTGACCGGTCCTAACCGGATCCCGATCGTGAACTTCTTTAAGACTCAAGCGACTGAGTCCCTGCTGCACGCCCAGCAGGTGGGAGAAATTCTCACTGGTTTGGAAGGTCATCCTACCCAGCGGATCGCTCCGATCGAGGAAACCTATAAACATTCTGTCAAGGATATTCTCGAAGAAAGCCTCAACCACGAGAAAAAATCCCTGGAACTGTATAAGCAGTTACTGGATACAGTAGAAGATGCTAGCATTTATCTGGAAGAATTTGCTCGTGGTATGATCGGTCAGGAGGAACTGCATAACATCGAAATTAAAAAGATGTTACGCGACTTTAGTTAATGGTTGGTTAGCCTCGTTCCCTGGGGACGCCAGGGAACGAGATCGGGAAACGCAATGGAGAAATTAGCAAAAGATGGATTTGACTTCAGCTTTACCAACTTTTTTAATCACCCTTAGAGAAGGGGTGGAAGCGGCACTGGTGGTGGGAATTGTTTTAGCTTGCCTGAAAAAAGCCGAACAGAGTCAGTTGAACCCTTGGGTTTATGGTGGCATCGCGGTGGGAATTGCCGCAAGTGCCCTATCCGGGGTCTTGTTTAGTTGGGGAATGGCGAGTTTAACTGCTAGTTATCCCCAGTATTCGGAGGCGATAGAAGATTCTCTGGAAGGGGGATTTAGTTTGGTCGCGATCGCCCTCCTGAGTTGGATGCTAGTCTGGATGACTCAACAGACCCGAACGATGAAGGCGGAAGTTACAGGAGCAGTGAAAACGGCGATCGCACGAGATAATGCAGGTTGGGGGATCTTTACTTTAATTCTGATTGCTGTCTTACGAGAAGGCTTTGAGGCGGTTTCCTTGGTACTTGCTTACTTCCAATCAGGGTTAACTCCAGTTGTCGGGGCGATCGCCGGCTTAATGACAGCGACAATAATTGGCTTGCTAATCTTCAAATTGGGAGTCAAAATCAACATTCGCGCCTTTTTCCAGGTGATGGGTGTCTTGTTGCTGCTGATTGTTGCTGGTTTAGTTATCTCCGCTTTAGCACATTTAGACATTGTTGTCAGTCAACTGGCAGAGATTAATTCCCAAGCAGGGCTATGTTTCTACGGAGACAGTTCATGTGTCTTAGGACCAATGGTTTGGGATGCCTCCAGCATTCTCCCCCAGAAGCAATTTCCCGGAATTCTGTTGAAAATATTGCTTGGCTACCGGGAACAGATGTATACTGTAGAAGCAGTGGGTTACCTCCTGTTCCTGGTTACCGTGGGCGGGCTGTATTTGAACAGTTTAACGGGTCGGCCAAAAATTGCCCCTAGCAATGCTAAATCAGTTGAAAGTTCTAATTAAAGTAGGGTGGGCGGCGCCCACCTTCCCTTAAGGCGATCGCTGCTATCACTCGCCCGTAGAGTACGTATTCCTTCGTAGAAAGCATGCCAGTACAGGCAATGCCGCGATCCAAAAATAATACATTGATACCAGAAATGAAAAGGAATTCATATATGGTGGGGCCAAATAATTTTAAGAGCGACGATAGTTTCTTGAGAAAAATTGCGGTTGGTGCGGCTGGTACAAACGCGACTATTGTCTATCTGAGAAGCATGGGCTTTAACCCGATCAAACTCGATCGCGGGTCTACTGGCTTTAAGATTTGGAAGAAAATCAAGACTTGTACGGATGCCTGACATCCTCTGCTTAAACACGGGGCTGAGGTTTGAATCTCGCGGCAAAACAAAACTCGAAATATCAATGTCTCATTCCCTGAAGGATCCCAAGAGAACATGGGATGCTGGAATGCGGGATGATGACCTAGTTTCAATCATTATGCTTGAGCAAGAAGATGGTTCTCCTGTTGACCTGAAGCAAGTTTCTCCTATTCATTTTGTTAGGGTCAGCGATCTGCGTAATGCCTTTAGTGCCGAACAAGTGTCTATCACTCAGCCAAAATGGGTCGAGGAAGGCTATGAAATCAGGGTAGTGTGGGTATGTGCCGCTGCCAAACAGAGGTCACAAGTTTTTGCTGTCGAACCTAATAAGGTCAGTCTTACTCCGATCCAGAATGGGCGTCGGCAAACTATCCAGTTAAGCCGGAGTGGAGGAAAGATAACCTTGTTACCGCAGGTTAAAGTAGGAGATCTAGTGGAAGCAAATCAAATTGTTGCGTCAGTTGTACCTGTCTATACAGACCTCAAATGTCCCTCACCAATTGATGAAACATATTTTACAGACAAACTCGCTAGTGTTAATCTCACAGAAAGATATGCGGCTGCCAAGTTATCGCGGTTATAGCAATGCTAAGTCTGCACTCGCATCCCGGATGAACGATCCCGATGAGGATATCTACGTTCAACTGGAGGCGGCGGCGGCCCTGGCTGCATACGACGACCCGAATGGTTGGAAGTTCATAGAGAGAAAACTGCGAAGCCCAGTCATGAGCGTACCTCTTCAAACACAACTGGAAACAGTCATTGTGGTATCCGAAATACCAAAGAAACATAGCGAAAGCATACTGATTGAGGTGTTGCAGGACAGCAACCGTGATGAGGAACTACGGGCAGGATCGGCATTGGCATTAGGCAAATTCGCTTCGGCAACTTTAGCGACGGCTCTTGTTGATACCTTTAATTCAAACGCACTGGAGATTAAGACTGAGGCAGCACGAGCGCTTCTACGCATTGCCGAACCACATACTCCCTACTTGATTGAACTTCTGAAGAACAGCGATGCAAACAAACGCGATGGAATAGCATGGACTCTGGCCCGCTCTGGTAACTTCGATCCGTGCGAGATAGTAACCGGTGCAGATGAAAACCTGCGAAGGTGGATAAGCTATATTGTTGGATATGGCAAAGACCATTTCGATCTTGCTAGCGTAGAAGCGATCTGTAATGCAGATCCTGAAGTATACTTTGCTGCCAGTGTTCTGTGGCAGATTGTCGCCAGTTGGGTCTATAATCTGAAGGAATATTAATGATGAGAAGTAACCCGCTTTATCACACAACAAGAGGTCAAGCCTACGTAGGTGATTCCCTTGAACTCCTAGCAGAGTTGCCAGACAACAGTATCGATCTTGTCATGACTTCCCCGCCTTTTGCCCTGCGCCGCAAGAAAACCTATGGTAATGTCGAGGAAACCGAGTATGTCGAGTGGATAACGCCATTTGGAAGAGAAGTTTTCCGGGTTCTGAAGGAAACCGGGAGCTTCGTTTTGGACTTGGGGGGAGCATACCGATCGGGCATACCCTCTCGGTCATTGTATAACTTTAGAGTCCTGCTAGCATTTTGCGATGAATTAGGCTTTCATTTGGCTGAAGATTTCTACTGGTTTAATACGGCCAAGCTGCCATCACCTATTGAATGGGTCAACAAGCGCAAAATCAGGGCAAAAGATTCAGTTAATACGGTATGGTGGTTCGGTAAAACAGAGTTGCCAAAAGCTGATGTTCGGAAAGTATTAGCGCCCTATTCCGACCGCATGAAAAAACTTATTGAAGACCCCAAGAGCTTTTACAAACCGAAAAAACGACCTTCAGGTCATGATATCAGCGCGGGTTTTGGCAAGGATAACGGTGGTGCAATTCCATCCAACCTCTTATCCATTCCAAACACCGATAGTAATTCTAACTACCTCCGCCTGTGCAAGGAACTTGGATTGCAGCGCCATCCGGCTCGGTTTCCGGCAGAACTGCCAGCGTTTTTCATAAAAATGTTGACCGACGAACAAGATGTCGTCCTAGACATATTTGGCGGTTCAAATACTACCGGTTTCACTGCGGAATCCCTGAATCGCAAATGGCTTACCTTCGAGATCGATCGGGAGTATCTGGCAGCCTCCGTGTTCAGATTCCTTGAGGGTTACGATCTTGAGGAGATTCAGGGAATCCTTGGTAAGATTCAAGACGGTCAATCAAATTACTTTCTCGGAAATATTCACGGCATGCTGGGAAAGAACCCCTTACTTCAGAAGCAGGCTGGATCGCGGTTGTAGGGGATCATCTCACTTTTGCGTTTTGGCATTAAAACCGGCGAATTGCGAATGGCGAATTGCGAATGGCGAATGGAAAAGGGAGCATCTCATATTTGCGTAGTCGTCCGAACCCTAAAGGGTCCGGCTACATGAACAAAGCCCACGCTCCGGGCCCCCTCCGCTGCGCAGGGGCTAGAACGTCGGTCAAGAAACCGGGTTTCTATTGATTTCTCGTTGGTCGCCTAACGAGAAACCAGGTTTCTCGCTTCTACTTGACCGATGCTCTAGACTACAAAAGTGAGATGCACCCAATGGAAAATAGCCCCATTTTCAATTTTCAATCTGCATCCAAGTAGTTGATAATCTCGGAGGCTGTAGTGCGATCGGCATCAGGACCGAGCGACCCATTAATCAGAGTATCGCCTCCGAAGCCGAACAGATAACGCATAATCAGGGAGCCATCAGTCAGGGCATCTGTTTGGCCATTATTATTGACATCCAGGTTAACGATCAACCCTGTCGGGAACTGCACCGCTTCGGCAAATACATTATTACTCTTAGAAGTCTCTAATTCATCATTGTTCTCATCGGTCACGAACAGCAGAAATTGACTATCTGCTGCTGTTGAGGGGATGGTAACTGCCTCGGTAATAGTATAACTTTCCCCTGGTGCTAGAGGAGTCTGGACATCGTCTATAGATACTGCCCCCAGAAAGATATCTGTAGCGATATCGAATTGCTCGTCTGCGGACTTGACCAGAGTGCCTGTATTCTTGAAGAAGGTGGCCACTCCCATGCCGCCAAATAAAAATGAGTCATTCTGAATCTCAAAGGTGCCAGCATTGTTGATCGATGCCCCGTTCTCTATCTGGATGACTCCATCAGGATGTAGTGCCATCTTCTAAGTCCTGGATCATTTGTTGCACCGTATCGATCAATAGAGGGATATCATCTTTGCAAATGCTATAGATTTGCTCGGGGTCTACCTCAAAATAAACATGGGCTAATACATTTCTTAAGCCCATAACCTTTCGCCAAGGTATTTCGGGATATTTGATTAAAAACTTTTCATCGGTTTTCTGATTAATTTGCTTGAAAGATTCTCCCACTGCTAGTAACACCATGCATATAGAATCAAGATGTTCGCGTCCCGCCTTTGTGTCACAAAAATCCTGTGGTACAGAGATACTTTCAAAGCGCTCTGGAATTCGTTCAAGGGCTTCGAGTATTTGGAGCAATCGTTCCAACAAAACATCATTTTCATACATAGATAGCTTCTTTCTCCAGGCGGGCCTTAAAACGAGTATTCATGCGTTCGCGATAGCGAATCACGTCAACGGGTCGGTTGAGAAGTTCGACCAAATCTAGTCGCATCTCTGATGTTATCAACAAGTTCGGGCGATCGGTTTCAAACACAATATCAATATCGCTGTCGGGACGGGCTTCTCCACGGGCATAAGACCCAAAGTAACCTAGGGCCGTCAAATTAAAATCTGCCCCCCGTTGCTCCTTAAATTCCCGCAGAAGTTTCTGTAACTGGTCTTGAGGGATAACCTCTTGGCTTTTTGAGTCCTGGGTCGTCATACTGTTACCTCCACGATCGTCATTGTATCGTTACCAAAAATATTCACCACTAGCGTGGGGAGAATGGTGTAAATCAGGGTGTAGTGCCATCTTTGTATTCCTCTATCATCACTTTTATAACTGATGCAAGGGCTGGAATATCCTTCTGGCAAATATTAAATATTTCTGCTGCGTCGAGATCGAAATAATGGTGTGAAAGGATATCTCTTTAGCTCCTTTCCTTTCCAGTCGATAGATCCGTAGCGCTGCAAGAGCGCCCCCTGGGTATCGCTATCAACTTTTTTTAAGTTTTCTCCGATCGCAATCAGCATCATTCCGATGGCATCAAGCATATCCAATCCCCGATCGCTATCCAGAAAGTCATCAGGTGAGTTAATCCCTGAAAATCTCCGTTTGATTCGTTGCAGTGCTTCATCAATCTGAATCAGCTTTTCATAAATTACAGCTCTATCAGACATACACAGCCTCCCGATCTATTCTGTTTTTCAAGAAAGTATTCATGCGTTCTCGATAGCGAATTACATCGACAGGTTTATCGAGAGCATATTCTAGTTCTTCTTTAATATGAACCCTCATAAAAAGGTTGTTCCATTTACATAACTACATCTACATCGCTGGTTTCTGTGGCTTCATCTCTAGCAACGGAGCCAAAAAATCCTAATCTAGTAACCCCATATTTTTCTTGTAAGCTCGGTTTTATCTGGCGCAGAACTTCTAAAACTTTGCTGCGATCGAGCACTTCGGTCGTCATACTGTCACCTCCACGATCGTCATCCTATCTTTACCAAAAATATCCCCCATTTTGACATCAATTTTTCGATTCCCATTTCTACACCAAGTATAGCTGCTCATAGCACTGACTTGCCTTCCTTCCAGTTCCAGACTCAAGTATTACGAATGCTCCTCTTAGCACCCGAGAAAGATCGCCGGTCGTGCCATCTACCCCACTACCAACTTTTTCGACCGTTCCCGGGCAATGGTCGCCGCCGCCACCAAGGGGCGATCGCCACTTCCATCTCTGGCCGCGATCGCACCTGTTCCTCGGTAAACTGTCTGAAGTCTTTTGTTATCCTAACCCATGGGACTGCCTAATGTCAAGTATTATTCAATCAAAAATTATTTTCATCCTGTCGGTTCAAATAGTTATAAATGCCGCGATCGTAATCCAGAGGAGAACGATAACCCTCATCAATCATTCTAGCATGGAGGGTATCTGCCTCTGTTAACGTAACAATTTCTTGCTGAGTCGCTTTAATCAGAATGCCAAGACTGCCAGTAAGACGGATGCCATTTTCTTGACAAAACCTTCGGGCTTTCCCATCATCCGTTGCCAGTATCCAGCCACGAGTGCGGGCGATCGCCATTGCCTCCGCTTCTCCCTCTCCAAATCCCTGACCGTATTCCCAAGCCAGTCTCAGTTCTAAAACTTCATCGCTAGGATCTACATTATTGTTCGGAAACTGTAGCCAACCCCGTTCAATTGCCTGATTAACTGCCTGTAGCCGAGTTCTACTACGAAGTTGAGGATATTTCCAACCACTTTCTATCCCTGCCTGGATTTCGAGCAACACCGCTTGACAAATAAAGGCTCTACCTTCGTAAAGCTTCTGTAACACATCAAAAGACTGTGTCAGGGCAAAGTTACTCAAGACAGTATTATCAAATACGATCTGCGAATATTCAGGTTCAGGCGTTCTCGATGTCACTTAATAGCTCATCCTTACTACTCACACCCAGATCGACTGGCGCATTACGTTTCTCTAACTGCGCTTTTGCTTCCTCGATCGGTACATCTAACAATTCTGCTAATTTCCCCAGACTAATGTATCCCAGACTGTATGCTTCAAATGCCATGTCCACATACTGTGCAATATCTACAACCTGGTTGGCACTGAAAAGAATATGAGTTGGATCGTCGTCATCCATCGGCTGAGCTTTAAACCTAGCTGTTTCGTCATCCAGGAAGAATGCAACGCTTTTGCCAACTAACTGAGAAAAAGAACGCAGCTCTAGACTATCGACCTTCCGTTTGCCGCTTTCAATCAAGGACACAGCCGAACGAGTTAGTCCCAGATGCTGTGCTACAACATCTTGAGACAAGGTAGCTTCCTCTCTTGCTTGACGAATGCGGTGACCTAGTTCTGCGTAGTCCATTTCTCCCGACCTTCGATAAGTCAACTCATCTGCGATCTTTTTTTCTAACTTTGACAACTTTTGGCTATCCCGTCCCGGCAGTAAATATGTTACGGACCAATACAAAATAATCGGCTTGACCAGGGTTTTGATGTCAATTCCCAGTCTTTTGTTATCTTAACCCATTTGATTGCCGACTGTCAAGTGTTGCTCAATTTTTTTTTGATATTTTTTCTGTTTTGAAAGTTGCCGATACAATTTACCTTTTACTCCGTGCATTTCGGACAATTACCTCTGGCTGCGATCGCATCTGCCGCCGGTCGTGCCATCTACCCTTCCCGGGCACTTGTCGCCGCCGCCACCAAGGGGCGATCGCACCTTCCCTCTTTGAGGGCGATCGCAGCCGCCAACGGGGAAGCTGACGTGTCTCGGTAAGCTTTGACCAGCATCTCCCGATTCCCCAGTCTTTTGTTATCATAACCCATTGGAGAGCAGACTGTCAAGTGTTGCTTTGCGCTTTTGAAAGTTGCCGAGCGAAGTTACCTTTTAGGAACTGCATTTCGGACAACTTTTTCGCGATCGCATCTTCCGCCGGTCGTGCCATCTACCCTTCCCTCGCAATAGTCGCCGCATTTATCGGTAATATTTGACCAGCATTTTCCGTCAGGGCAGTCTTTTGTTATCCTAACCCATTGAATAACCGACTGTCAACTGTCGATCGAAAATTTTGGGATAATTTTTCCTGCTCGTAACCTGCTTGAGAGGGATCCACCCATCGCGATCGTTCGAGGGCATCTGCCTCTGTTAACCTAATAATACGGCGGGTGCATCTCAGGCAAATTTAGAATCGAGAATTGAAAATTGAAAATTGGGCTATTTTCCATTCGATATTTTTCATTCTCAATTAGCATAATTTAATGCAAAAAAGCAAAAGTGAGATGCTCCCTATATAATTTATATAGTAGCATTGAAGAGTGACTGACCGAGGGGCTTCAGGTCCGATCGCCAGTCAAAAACGGTAGCAGGGGCTACAAAAAATTAGAGCAGTCATGAATTAAGATTATGATAGACTAAGTCAAGTCAAAGGAGTCAATGCCGATGCCAATACGAGAATTGAGCTTTGTCAGTCAAGATCCGATCCTCTCAGTACCTTACACCCGCTATCGCGTCAGACTAAATGCAGCAAGTGACGATCTACCCAGAGAACTGGGAACGTTAGCTAGGAGTCTGAAATGGAAACACAAAACTGCCATTCTTGCAGACATCCCTAACTGTCCCATTTTAAGTCCAGTTCCGTTGGCCAGACAGGACGATCGCTACGTTATTATAGACGAAGAGTCAATTAACTTAGCTGAACCAAGATACGATCGCTACTTGTTCCAGGCTTGCAACTTTGCCCTGTATAAGGCTTTTCAGAGCGCTCCGAAAATAGATCGCTTGCGCCAACGGATTTATTCCCCAGAGAGGGTAACTACGGATGGGATGGAAAGTCAACGGTATCTGAAATTTGACTTTATCCGAGACTGGAATCAGCATTTAGTTTTAGTGCTTGACTTCGCTAACGAGTATCGCTCCCAGTTGACGATCGACGAACTGAAGAGTTTGAAGCCTGGCGATCGCTTAATACACAGCTATGATGGCAAAGTTTGTGAATTTGTCCGCGACGAGGAAAAAACCATTAGCACGCCCTTATCTGCCCTCGGGAATAAGAGTGTAATTGACTACCACAGGCAAAAAGGCAACCTGAATGATGAATTACTTAATTCCTTAGACCCCTCGACACCAGCGGTCACGGTGAAGTATAAAAATAGTGGGAAAAGAGATTTTGAGGCCAGCCACATGCCGCAACTGTTGCGGAAGATTTATGACCGAGAAGACGTAGAAAATATTTTTTTTAACAAGCAACTCTTGCCCATTGGCGAAAAAGTCGAGAAGGCGATCGCCAGCATTAAGTTTCTCAATGGCAAACATCGCTTTCATCTCCATGGCACTCCTGTCAAGTTTTCGGAGTCCCTGCGCGCACCCCGCAACCTGCAAAATTTTAAGCAGGGGAGTCGGGCGAAAAATCTAGATTTTGGAAAAGGTGTATTTCTCTATCCAGCGGCTGGTATGAACGCACATAAGCTGCTGGAAAAACCAGAAGAAATTCGCGCCTACATTCTCTATCCCCAGTCTTGGGAGTCTGATGCTAGAAGGTACACAGGTGATTTAAAATCAGAAATACAAAAATTTGGCATCAATCTGAAACGTGTCGATCGACCCTATGACCTTTTAATCAAGAGCAAATAATTAAAATTTGCCAATAAATTAAAGAAGCCTGTAATTTTGTCATCGCTTACGTTCCCCAACCGGGGGAGGAATACTTTACGCGAGAGGTCAATCCTTACGAACTGATTAAGCAGGAATTTGTCAAGCGGCAACTGCCATCTCAGATGATTACCAAATCTAGCCTCAAAAAGGGATGGGATAAGTATATCGGTCGGAATCTCATTCTGGGAATCAATGCCAAACTCGGTTATCTCAGTTGGCGTCTGCAAGATATGCCAGGAAAAGCCCAAGCTTTTATTGGTCTAGATTTTGGCAGGAAAAATCACGTCACAGTCGCGGCGGCGTTCTTGATAGACAGAACCGGGAGAATGATTGATTGGTCAACAGCGAAATTTGATGACTACAGAGAAGCATTAGATCGCGTTAAACTCAGGAATTGGTTAAGAGAATTTGCTGTTTTATATCACAAGCAGTTTCAACGACAGCTCCAACATTTAGTGATTCATCGCGACGGGGATGTTCGAGATGCAGAGATGGACGCAATTTATGATTTGCAGAAACATGTAGCCGGAATAGAACAGGTGGATGTGGTGGAAGTAATTAAATCAGGGACTTGTCGAGCTGTAGAATATAACCCAAAGAATCCTAAGAATTCCAGCAACCCGGAAGATGGATATGCTTGGGAATATGCTCGCAATGAAGCGGTGATTCTGACGACGGGTTTGCGCGAGACTAAAGTAAGTCCCAAGAGTGCTCCCCGTCCCCTGCGCATTAGAAAAAGGATGGGCCAGACAGATTTACTTACCCTCGCCGAACAGGTATACTGGTTAAGTCTGATGCAGGTGGGCACGACTCAGACTACCCGCTTACCCATTACCACCTATTATGCCGAGCGGGCAGCGTCGCGTGCCTTAAAAGACCTGCTGCCGTCAGGAATGCAGCGCGATCGGCGTTTGTGGTTTTTGTAATGACCGGGGATGCTTTAGATCTAAAAAAGAAAGAAAAATGAATGAATTGACAGTAGAATCGATAACTGAGCTGATTACTAACTTTGCCAATTTTGTCAGCGAAACAGTCTCTCTGACAATAGCTCAAGATCGTCATCTGGTCTACAATCAGTTTCTAGACTCAGAAGCAGGCTTCAACAGCGATCGACTAGCTTTTCTAGACAAAGGGATTAACAACTCGCCCTATCACAGTCAGGTGGAGAATTACCCAGACTATTTAACCGAACAGCCCCAATTGGCGATCGGGGGAGTTCCCTCCTATCCCCAGGTAGGGGAGTTGCCCACAATTGACGAACAGGCACTAGAATTTCTCCATCCCGACATCAAGCAAGCCTGTATTTGCGGCGGTAGGGAAGGAGGACCATTCAAAGCCCGTTGGTTGGGCAGAGAAGCGCTATCCCGGGGTGAGTTTTGGAGTACGACCAAAATTATTCCCATTCTGAATGTCATCTGTTCCCTCAAGACAGATATCAATGGTTGTGAAATCAGGGGTGATGACAAAAGCTTTGGCATCTCGGAACTGATGGAAGATGTTTTTACCTATGCAGAAAAGATCGGTAGTTCTAATTCTATAGGAGCCATGTTTAAGCGTTTCCAAACCTTTGCTGATTTAGAAGCATGGCTGAAGGGAATTACTGGCACGCCCCATACCAGATTTCGGGGGATGTATGGTGAAGCGCCGTTGATTGCGAACCCGGAAGTGGTTAAGTCAGATGAGGTGCTATTGACTGCGGCACCAGAAACAGAAAAGGGTGAAAACTCGGTGACAGCTTATGACTTAACGAGAATCATCTCCATGGTAGGATGGCATTATCACCTGCCACCGACAGCGCAATTGCCTGGAAGTTCTTGGGACAATTTGAAACCATTTATTCCTGCCCTGGGTAAAGATACTGGTCGTTACCTTGACGTAGCCATTGAGAAATTAGGCATCGAAAATAGTATCTCTAAGCCTGTTATTCTCTCTAAAATTGGCTTTGGCTACACTAGCTGGCGACAGCGGACCGAGTTAACATATACCTGCTTTACTCAGTTTCATTACCAAGAAAAACCCAGGTCTGTAGCGATGACCCTGCGCTGTGCTAAAGCATTGGGAGATTGCGATCGGGAGGCGATCGAGGTAGACGCCCGGATGGCAGCGGAAGTGACGGAGATTTTGAGGAGGTTGGTAACAGGAGAACTTCAGTAGGCGGCTAAACCCTCGTTCCTGGGAACGGGAAGATAGAGGCAGAGCCTCTAGCCCTCGAATGATGCAAGATATAGATATAAATATCCTAGAGGTTGTCATCTCATTTCATCGAATCAACTGTATATCTATACCGAGATCTAAGCCCGCCCAATTCCGATCGCTAGTGAGAACTGGCAACCCCAAAGATTGAGCTAGGGCCAAACAGGCTCTATCTCCAAAGGATAATCCAGCTTGTCTAGTCAGGGGGCGAAGCATTCCAGCACGGTACGCCATGTCAACATCAAAATTGACTACCTCGAATCCAAATGCCATAAGGAAATCGCTAATTTCTGTCTGGGTTCTTCCTGCATCTGCCATTCTCGCTACCACTTCGCTCAAGTTAACGCTGCTGATGACGCATTCGGAAATAATTTTCATGACTCGATCGCCACCCGGTTCCCTATTCAAGCACGCCAAAACTGCCGAAGCATCTAAAACATAATTACTCACGCAAACTCTCCTTCCGTCGTTCGGCAATTAATTCATCTACTAGAGAATGCCCTTCCGGAATAAAACTGCGTACCCATGCTTGCGCTCGCTCTATCGCCCGATCGGGAGTAAAAATTATGATTTCTGAATCTTTCAATTGCATAATCACTTTATTCCCAGGTTGCAATCCCAGTTGCTGGAGATACTCTAGTGGAATTACTACCCCACCGTCCTTAGCAATTTTTATCTTAAATATAGGCATCTGACTTCCTCCGACTCAATTGTCAATTGTCAATTGTCAACTATTCACTCCGACTTTCCTCCCGTCGTTCGGCAATTAGTTCATCTACTAGAGAATGCCCTTCCGGAATAAAACTGCGTACCAAGGCTTGCGATCGCTCTATCGCCCGATCGGGAGTAAAAATTATAATTTCCGATTCTTTCAACTGCATAATCACTTTATCCCCAGGTTGCAATCCCATCTGCTGGAGATACTCTGGTGGAATTACCACTCTACCATCTTCCGTAATCTTTGTCTTAAATATAGGCATCTGACTTCCTCCGACTAAATTGTCAATTGTCAATTGTTGATTCATGTATTATTTTCCCTAGCGCTCCGGCGTGAGCGTGCGGCACTGCGCAATTTTCCCTAGCGCTCCGGCGTGAGCGTGCGGCACTGCGCAATTTTCCCTTCGCCATTCGCAATTTGCCCTTCTTTAGCTGCGATCTCCCAATTTTTTTGCTTGAGAAAGGGGAATCTCAATTATAAACTCCGAGCCCTTACCAGGAGTAGAATTACATTCTAAACTACCACCATGTTCGGACACCACGATCGAGTAGCTAGTTGACAAACCTAAGCCCGTGCCCGAACCGACTGGCTTGGTAGTAAAGAATGGGTCAAATATTTTCTGCCGCACTTCTTCACTCATGCCCAGGCCATTATCCGCAATGGCGATCGTCACCCTGTCACTTACCTCTGTTCTAATCCTAATTGTACCAGGATACTCCTTGCTACCAGATGTTCCTAAAGCATCGATCGCATTACTAATGATATTCAGAAATACCTGATTTAGCTGACCTGGATAGCACTCGAATTTCGGCAGATTATTGTACTCTTTTATGACTTGAATTTTCCTACCATTAGGGGGATTTTTTATCTGGTTTTCTAATATTACTAACGTGCTCTCAATCCCTTCGTGAATATCTGCCTTCTTCAGATTTGATTCATCTAAGCGAGAGAAATTTCGCAGCGATCGGACAATCGAGTCGATCAGCTCAGATCCTGCCTGCATCGAACCGATAATTTGCGGCAGATCCTCTTTGAGAAAGTCCAAATCGATCTCTTCTCTTTGCTCAACTATCTCTGGTGCTGGATCTGGGTAATATTCCTGATACAACTCGATCAGATGCAACAATTCTCGGGTATATGACTCTGTATGGCTGAGGTTGCCATGGATGAAATTAACCGGGTTATTGATTTCGTGGGCCACCCCTGCCACTAGCTGTCCTAAACTGGACATCTTTTCCGTTTGAATTAGCTGTACCTGAGTGCGTTGTAATTCCTGCAATGCTTGTTTTAACTCCGCCGCCTGCTGAGTTTTTTCCTCTGATAAGCGACGCAAAGCCTCTAGATTACACAACTTAACCTGAGTTTTAATTCGTGCTAGCAGTTTGTTCTTATAAATCGGTTTAGCCAGATAATCATTAGCACCGGCATCTAATCCGGCGATCAAATCCTCTACTTGATTTTTCGCCGTCAACATCAAGATTGGTAATTCATCCATTGAATATTGTTCTCGGATTTTTTGGCAGACTTCATAGCCCGTCATTCGGGGCATCATTACATCCAGCAAGATTAAATCCGGTTTCTCTCCTGACTCAATTACTGTCAAGGCTTCCACTCCATTCGTGGCTTCGATCAGAACATAGTTATGGGGTGACAGATAGTTCACCAGTACCTGGAGGTTCACCGGTTCATCGTCCACAATCATGATTTTCAAATCTGTTGGCAATGACAGATGTACGATCAGTTCCGATTTCTTCTCTACAGCAGGAGGGGCCCCAGACATCCGTTCCCGCGAGAGTACATTCGCCACAGCCTCGCGGTGCGTTGGAGTTGATACTAGAACTGGCGTCGGTCTTGCTACCTCCTCCCCAGATGACACTGGCAGGGTAAAGGTAAATCGCGATCCTACCCCCGGTGTAGAGTCAACCGCAATTTTTCCACCATGTAACTCCACTAACTGCTTAGTAATGGCCAAACCTAAACCCGTGCCGCCATATTCTCTGGCGATCGAACCATCTGCTTGTTCAAAGGATTCAAAAATTCGCTCTAATTTATCTGCCTCAATGCCTATACCAGTGTCGGCAACTGTAATTGCTAGCATTGGCACCGATTCGGAATGCACCAATGCCGCTGATATTTCTACCGTCCCTGATTTAGTAAACTTAATAGCATTTCCGATTAAATTGTGCAGAATTTGTTGCAACTGATTTTCATCTGCATCTACTAAAGGATCCTCGGCGCTGAGGGAGTTGATCAACTGCAAGGGCTTTTCACCGATCAGGGGTTGAGAAAGGGTAAAAACTACATCTGCTATCTCTCGCACCCCTACTGGCACCCTTTGCAGTTCCATAGTTTTGTTTCTGAGCTTGGAAAAATCCAGGATATCATCGATCAGGCTCGACAGTCTGCGGCCCGATGAGGATATCGTGCTCAGATTAGCGTTTGCCACCTCTGACAATTCTCCGGCCACACCATCGATTAAGGATTCCGCCAGACCGATAATACCATTCAGGGGGGGGGGTGCGCAGTTCGTGGGAAGTGTTGGCCAGAAATTCATCTTTGAGCTTGTCCAGATATCGCAATTCGGCATTCTTGACTTCTAGGGTACGAGAATACTCTGCTAATTCCCATTGATTGTGGTAGTTTGTGCTTAATATTGCTGACAGGAACAGAGCCAATAGGGGCGAAAATACCGGAATTATCCAACCTCCTAAAAAAGCTAGGTAGCTGCTGCTGACCAGTATCCCACCGGGCAGTAAAATCACAAATATTGTCGCCGTAAAGAATTTATTCTTTCTGAACTGCTTGGTCTCTAGCAACATCCAGCACCCCCCCGCACCGATGAAAGACCAAGCCATTATCCACAGCCAACTCACCTGGTTCGTTATAGCCTGCAGCAGAGTGCGCCCTGACAGAGCAAAATCATGCTAGTTAGATTAGCATGAATTACCACACCCGGAGTTCGTTCTACCTTAGTAGTGAACAGATTGCTACTGTAGGGAGTGTAGAACAATTCGTTCAGGCTAGGTGCTGAGACCCCAATAAAAACTATGCGAGCGCGCAGTATTTCTGGCGGAATCTTGTCTTCTAGTACGCAACGCCGCAAATAACTCCGATAACTCAGATGAGCAACGGCTTACCGATATAAGTCCAGCGAAACGGC